>NZ_LTCZ01000036.1:4573-43726 GCF_001583455.1 Rhodococcus sp. LB1
GGCCTGAGCTTCTCCATCCGACGACGGGTGAACGAACTCGTCAGCATCCGCCGCCAACGACTATGCTCCTCTCCGTCGGTGTTGTTGATCGACGGTTGCATCTCGCCGGCATGCGCCTTCATGGCAGGGGTAGTGTGCGGGTACCCCGGGCGCCAGATGTTCGCACTCACCCTCGGGTCAGTCAGTATCTGACGCTGAGCTGCGTGACTGGTGACAAGCCACGGTGTGCTGCCGTCCCACGACCTCACGCGACGAATGGATTTTTCGTCCTCGTGCAGCTCGAGCAAGCCCGGGGGTGGCGCAAACGGGCATTCGCCCGACCTGGGCATCGGGTATTCCGGGATCTCCGCAGCGAGAGCGGTCTCCGTCATGTTTGTCCCTTATCTTTGTCGTCTTGTCCGAATGGCGATCGCGGAGCCGGGCTATTCCTCGATACTGATGGCGAGAGCCGGACACACCGCCGCTGCCTGCCGGACGTCGTCGGCCAATTCGGCTGGAGGAGAGGGATTCAGGAGCACGACGATTCCGTCCTCGTCGCGCTGGTCGAATACGTCCGCCGCAGCGCTCACACACTGTCCGGCAGCGACGCACTTCTCCTCGTCAATGACAACCTTCATGGTGCTCCTCGTGATCGTTCGGTGAAATGGGGGGTGAGGGTCACGAGCGCAGCAATCTCCACCCGTCTTTGACGCGTCTGCTTTGGCACAGTCATTGCGATACCGATCGACGAACTGTCCAACGGAGAGAGATCCCGGGGGTGCGCGAAGCATCTCTGGCCCAGGTAGTCATCATCGACTTCCCTCCGACATCGTTGCGATTCAAAACGTGATCGCGATCATATCTCGACCGGTCGGTCTAATCAATAGGAGATGCATGCAGCCTCCGACTCGATCAGAATTTCAGCTGCCGATGTCCTCAGACGAGGTAGCGGCCGCCGTTGACGCTGAGCGTCTGCCCGGTCACGTACGCAGCCTCCTCCGACACCAGGTAGGACACCGCGTGCGCGATGTCCTCCGGCTTCCCGGGGCGCTTCATCGGCATCTTCGCCGCCACCTCGTCCAGATCGAAACCCTCACGGAGCAGAGGCGTGTCGACGAAGCCCGGTGGGACGTTGTTCACCGTGATCCCCCGTCCGGCGAACTCGATGGCCAGCGCCTTGGTCAAGCCGATGACACCGCCCTTCGACGCCGCATAATGGCCGAGGGCCGGCGCGCCGGTCTGCGCGGACGACGACGAGATGTTCACGATCCGCCCCCACCCGGTCTCCAACATGTCGGGAACGAACTCCCGGGTGACAAGGAACGGCCCCTTGAGGTTGATCCGCATCATGTGATCCCAGGACTCCTCGGTGAGGTCCGTGAAGGGCACGTAATTGGTGATACCGGCATTGTTGACGAGAATAGTGATCGCACCGAGCTCCTCGCGGGTGCGGGCCGCCGCCTCCGCCACCGCGGAGGCATCGGCCGCGTCACCGGCAACGGAGATCGCCTTTCCGCCGGCCTCGCGAATAGCGCTGACCGTTTCCTCCGCGCCGGCGGCGTTGATATCCCACACCGCCACCGTCGCACCTCGACCTGCCAGCACCGTAGCGATGGCACGCCCCAGCCCCCGGCCACCGCCGGTCACGACCGCATTTCTTCCATCCAGCGTCATCATGGTTCCTCTCCTGTGATTGAGCCGCCGCGCCGGTTATTCGCCGAGCGCCTCACGCGCAGCCTTCCTGGCAGCCATCGACCGAGGGAATCCGGCATAGCCGCCCGCGTGGTAGATGACCTCAGCTATTTCATCCCTGGTCAGACCGTTGTTCAACGCGATCCGCACGTGGCTCTCGAGCTCGTCGCTTGCGCCCAGGGCGATGAGAATGCCCAGTGTGACCAAGCTGCGGTCGCGTCGCCCAAGCCCTTCGCGGGCCCAGAGAGCCGACCACACACTGATCAAGCCGATCTCGACGATGTCCTCACCGAGACGTCCATCGCGCAGGTCGCCGTCCCCCATCGATGATGCCCCGGGCACGATCGAGCGCATCGTCTCGAGCCCCAAGGCACGCAAGTCGGTCGACTGGGCGCTCTCAGAGATGCTCTCAGTCATTGCTCAAGTCTCCTGTCGCGCAGTGTTTCCGGTGCGGCACGTTCACGCGGGGTGCTTCCAGCCGATTGAAGGCCGCCGTGAAGCTTGGCGACGCATAGCCCGAATGACTCTTATACCGATCGGTCGAATTTATTATCGATCCGACCTTACGGGAGCGTGGCGGGTACTTGCAATGCCCGCGGTAGGGCAAATTTGTTGAGGCACAGTTGAAGCGGACGAGGAATCGTGAACCTGTCCGGCGAGTCAGCCATAGGCCATTGATTGTATCGACCAATGAATCTATGATCACCGATGCCACGTTGTGCGCCTCGCGTGTCCGCTGCTGACGGATGATCGTGCTCGGTGAGCACCGCTCGGGGTCTCCCCAGCGGCCGACCGGGCCGGTGCGCGTGCCGACGTCCGGCGACATCCGCCCCGACTTGCGCCACTTCCGGCGCCGGCCCGACGACACCCAGGAGCCCCATGACCCTCACAACTGCGCATGGACCCGAAGGCCAGACCGACGCCGAGGTCGCCGAGGGGGTTCGTCGCGCAATCGCGGCGTACTGCCACGCCCTCGACGACGGCCGAGTCGACGATCTCGTCGCGCTCTTCACTTCCGACGGCAAGTCCGCGTTGCCGGGCATGGACATGGCCGAAGGACACGATGCGCTGCGGGCACTGTATCGAGCACTGGTGCCGCAGGTTCCCCAACGACATCTCGTCTTCAACACCGTCATCAGCCATCAGGATGACGGGCGAATCGGCGCTCTCAGCGACCTCGTATTCCTGAGCAAGAGCGAATCCGGCTGGACGATCACCCTGGTCGGCCGGTACGACGACCTCCTCCGCCGTGAGGGGAGGCACTGGCGTTTCGAGCATCGCGCGCTGGCGTTCACCGCACCCTGACGGTCTGGGTGGCCGACTCCCTCCTGCGACACGCCGCCAGATGAACCGAGAGGGTTCGCCATGCCGGCGGAGACCGCATAAGCTCATAAGCCATGCCAAGACCACCAGGGCACGGACCAGGTTACGAGATCAAGCGCCAGGACATCATCGATCAGGCCGCCGCGCTGTTCGCCAAGAACGGCTACGCCTCCACCGGCATCGCTGAGATCATCGAAGTAACCGGTCTGGCCAGGGGCGCCCTGTACTACTACATCGGGTCCAAAGAAAACCTTCTCGTCGAGATCCAGAACCGGGTGATGAAGCCCCTGCTGGTCTCGGTACGCCGCATTGTCGCCCTCGACGAAGACCCCGTCCTGTGTCTCCGAATGCTGTCCCAGACCCTCCTGGAAAACATCCTCGCCAGGCTCGACCACGTCTGGGTCTACGAACACGACTACCGCAACCTGCGGGGAGCCAACCTGTCACGGATGCTTCGGCAGCGCCGCGAATTCGAAGACCTCGTCGAGGAACTTCTCGTCGCCGCGATGGAAGCCGGATCCTTCCGCAAGATGGACCCTCGCCTGGCTACACGACAGTTCCTCAACATGCACAACCATACGTACCAATGGGTAGAGCCCGGCGGCGATTGGGATGCGGAAATGCTGTCCCGGGAATACTGCGCGACCCTCTTCTTCGGATTCCGCAGCCCGGACTACCACAACGAGCACCTCGACGACCGCATCCGCGAATACAACGCCAAACGACAGACCGCCGTCCCGCAACCGGTCGCCTCAAAAGATGAGCCCACCAGCGCAGGTGCTCACGTCGAGCAGCGAGGAGAGCCCGGCGCGCGGAGCAAGAAGCGCGGGCAAGCAGGTGCTCCCCGTTCGGGAGGTCGCGCCCGACGCGCTGGTCCGGCCTGACGCTGCCGTCTGCGGTTCCTCGGCCGCACCGTGAAGTAGCCGAACTCTCCCCGGGCCACGTATCGCGCAGGGGGCAAACTCGTTCTCCCACAGTGGCCTTGCATCGCACGCGACTCGGACTCTGCGCCCAAGATTCGGCGGTGCGCGAGCGACGTTGTGGCCCCGATCATTCCGTGAGGGGTCCATTGCGTCTGTCCGGATGCGAGCTCGAGCGCCAACATGATTCCGGCGGTCGCACACAACGACGTCGAGCCGGCCGAGTTCATCGACCCCGCGCCTCACGGACGCGTTCAGCGCGGGGTCCTCGGTGATGCCAGTCTGGCTGGAGACGCCGAGACCCGGCGGTCCAGTTCGCTGCCGAGTACGACCTTCCGCAGACCGAAGAGATCGGTCCTGAGCGTTTCAGCTCAGTTCGCTTGCAGTTCCCGCTGAGCGATCAGGTCCAAGGCGATGTCGATCAGCATGTCCTCCTGTCCACCGACGAGGCGGCGGCGACCTACCTCGACGAGCAGATCGCGGGTGTCTACCCCGTACTCGTTCGAGGCGTTCTCGGCGTGCCGCAGGAACGACGAGTAGACGCCGGCATATCCGAGTGTGAGGGTCTCCCGGTCGACTCGGACCGGCCGATCCTGCAATGGGCGGACCAGGTCGTCCGCCGCGTCCTGGAGTTTGAACACGTCACATCGGTGGTCCCACCCGGTGAGGTCCGCGACCGCGATGAAGGCCTCGATGGGGCAGTTGCCCGCTCCCGCACCCTGTCCCGCCAGCGACGCATCGACCCGGTAGGCGCCTTCTTCGACGGCGACGACCGAGTTGGCGACCGACAGTGACAGGTTCTCGTGTGCGTGGATGCCCAATTGGGTCGTCGGGTCGAGCACATCACGGTATGCGCGGATGCGGTCGCGGACACCATTCATGGTCAGTCGCCCGCCGGAGTCGGTGACATACACGCAGTGCGCTCCGTAGGACTCCATGAGTTTGGCTTGTTCGGCCAGCTCTGCCGGTGGTGCCATGTGCGACATCATGAGGAAGCCGGACACGTCCATCCCGATGTCACGGGCGGTTTCGATGTGCTGTCGCGCGACGTCGGCTTCGGTGCAGTGGGTGGCGATACGAACCGAACGCACTCCGAGGGAGTAGGCGGTTCGGAGCGACTCCGCGGTGCCGATGCCAGGGACGAGCAGGGAGGTCAGTTTTGCATTCTTGATGGCCGCGGCCGCAGCCTCGATCCATTCCCAGTCGGTGTGCGATCCCGGGCCGTAGTTGATCGATCCGCCGCCGAGGCCGTCACCGTGCGTAACTTCGATGGCATCGACACCGGCGTCGTCGAGCGCCGTGACGATGCGGGTTACGTCGGTGGGATCTATGCGGTGCCGGATGGCGTGCATACCGTCGCGGAGAGTGACGTCCTGGATGTAGAGATCAGTCATGCCCTGGCACTTTCTGTGTGGTTGGCGTTCAGCCGCTCGGCGATCCTTTCGCCGGTACGGAGCGCCGCGGACGTCATGATGTCGAGGTTGCCCGCATAGGCCGGCAGGTAGTGCGCGGCACCCTCGACTTCGAGGAAGACACCGACGCGGTGGCTTGCGCGGACCTCGCCGACGCCTTTGCCGATCAGGGTGTGGATAGGTTCGCCGTCAGGAACTCGGGTGAATTGGACGGCTTGCTTGAGGCGGTAGCCGGGCACGTATTCGGCGACGGCCGCGACCATCTCCTCGATCGACGCGCGGATCTGGTCGAGTGTGGTTTCGTGGGGGTCGTCGATGAGGCAGAACACCGTATCCCGCATGATCAGGGGCGGCTCGGCCGGATTGAGGATGATGATCGCTTTACCTGTCCAGGCACCGCCCACAGCTTCGATCGCGTTGGCGGTGGTTTCGGTGAACTCGTCGATGTTGGCGCGGGTACCGGGACCGGCGGACTTGCTCGAAACCGAGGCGATGATCTCCGCGTAGGGGACGTCGGTGATGCGGGAGACGGCGTACACGATCGGGATCGTCGCCTGACCACCGCATGTCACCATGTTGACGTTGTCTTCGTCGATGGACACCTCGCCGTTGACCGGTGGCACGACGAACGGGCCGATCGCTGCCGGGGTGAGGTCGACGAGTTTCTTGCCGAACGGGGCGAGTTTGGCGGCGTTGGCGCGATGGGCGCCCGCCGAGGTGGCATCGAAGATGATGTCGATGCCGGCGAACCCGTCCATGGCGATCAAGCCGTCGACTCCCTCGGCGGTGATCGGAACTCCCAATCGGGCGGCGCGGGCGAGTCCGTCCGACGCCGCATCGATGCCCACCATCGCGGCCACCTCGAGTGATTCCGAAATCCGGATGACCTTGATCATCAGGTCGGTGCCGATGTTGCCGGAACCGATAATGGCGACCTTGGTCGTCCCTGAGCTTCCAGTTCTCATATCTACTCCTTGGAGAAGTTTGTGGTCACAGAGCCGAGACCGCTGACCGTCGCGGTCACGAAGTCACCGGGCCGGACTGTCGCCATTGGGCCGAGTGCCCCGGAAAGGATGACCTGGCCGGCGCGTAGCGGATCCCCGAAGGTGCTTGCTTGGCGTGCCAACCACACGACGGCATTGATCGGATCGTCGAGACACGCGGCGCCGTTGCCCTCGGACACCTGTGCTCCGTTGACGGTCATGGTCATCTCGACGTTCACTGGTTCGATCTCGTCGAGTGTTTTGCGCGTCGCGCCGAGGACGTAGAGTGCGCTCGACCCGTTGTCGGCAACCGTGTCGCCGAACGTGATGTCCCAGTTCTGGATTCGTGAGTCGACGATCTCGATGGCAGCTGTCACGTAGTCGACCGCCGCGCGGATCTGCTGCTCGTCCAGCGGTCCGGTGTCGAGGTCGCCTTTGAGGACGAATGCGACCTCGGCTTCGACCTTCGGTTGCAGGAGTCGGCTCATCGGGATGGTGTGGCCGTCACCGTAGGCCATGTCGTCGAACAGGTAGCCGAGGTCGGGCTGATCCACACCGATCTGTGCCTGTACGGCGCGTGAGGTGAGACCGACTTTCCGGCCGACGACCTTCGCGCCGGTGGCGAGCCTGACCGCTGTTCCGCGGGCCTGCACAGCGTAGGCCGCGGCCATGTCCGTAGATCCGATCAGATCACGGACGGGCTGACAGGGGACCCCGGTTGCGGATGCCGCCAGCAGGCGGTCCGAGGCCGTGTCGATCTCATACGAGCGAGTTTGCATGGAGCCCATGCTGGATGTTGCACCGATCTCGCGCCACCAATAAGTTCCTCTCAGTGGAACGCGCGCATAAAATTGTTTGTGTGTCCGTGGATTTGGATCCGTCATCGGTGCTCGGAAAGGTCATGGTGATCTTGCACGCCTTCGCACCGGAAGACCATGGAGTCGGTTTCGCGGAGTTGCAGCGTCGCACGGGCCTGCCCAAGGCGACGCTGCACCGAACGGCCGGCGATCTGGTCGCCGCGGGGTTGCTGGACCGGGTGGACGGCGTCTTCCACCTGGGCTCACACCTGTTCGAACTGGGGATGCGCGCATCCGTCGAGCGCACTCTCGTCGAAGTGGCGACACCGTTCATGGAGGATCTGTACGAGCGCACCCACGAGATCGTTCATCTCGGGGTCCGCAACGGCGCCGATGTGCTCTACCTCGCCAAGGTGACCGGCCATCGTGGCCCACGGGCACCGTCTCGGGTGGGAGGCCGGATGCCGGTGTATGCCACGGCATTGGGCAAAGCACTTCTCGCCCACGCACCCGAAGCCGAGCGAATCGAGGTGCTTTCGGCGCCGCTGCCGCGGCGAACCCCGCGCACCATCACTTCCCCTGATCTGTTGCGGCAGCAACTCGACCGCGTACTCGAGACCGGGGTCGCGTTCGAACACGAGGAAGCGACGGTCGGTGTGCTCTGTGTGGGCGCGCCGATACTCGGACCCGACGGCCGACCGGTGGCCGCAATCAGCATCGCCGGCCAGGCGACCCGGTTTCGCCCCTCCGATCACGTCGCACCCGTTCTGGCCGCTGCCGCCGGCATCGCTGCCACTCTGAAACGACGCGCCGAGATGTCAGAAGGATACTGACCGTGAGCCGTTCGAGTAATTCCAGACCACCGGGCGGTGCCTCGGCACGAGCAAAATCCCGACCCAGATGACCCGAATGTCCCGCTCCCGGCTAAGCCGATGGCGGCGTCAAGGTCGACACGACAGACCGGTGAGCGATCTCGTCAACGAGACCCCACGCGAGCGCAGTATGGGCATCGAGAGGAGCCCCGGTCGAACTCAGCCAAAACGCACGCCATCGACCGATTCGGCGTGGCACGCTCACCGTTCCCCCTGCTCCGGGGATCAGCCCCATCGACACCTCCGGCAGCCGGAAAACAGCGTCCGGAGAAGCCACGATTCTGCCGGCGAATGCCGGAACCTCTATTCCGGCTCCAACACAACTACCATGCACCCGGACCTCGATTCGGCCGGCTATTTGCGCCATCAGCCGTCCGGCGCCGGCGCGAGTGCGGATGAGGTGAGCAGTCGCCAGATCAGGGGTGGTGCCGAACTCGTCGAGATCCCCACCCGCCGAGAACGACGGCCCAGACCCGGCGAGAATGATCTCAGAGATAGTGTCGTCCGTGATCGCCAGCCTCAGCGCTTCGACCAGCCCGTCTCGGACCTCGGCACCATAGGCGTTGCGGCGCTCCGGCCGGTTGAGAGTGATCGACAACAGATTGTCCTCCCGCCGGAGCAGCACAGGTTCCTGCGGCGATGGCGGCGGCAACGGACGCGGGCCTCGACGTTCGAGCCAGCGCCGAAATCCCGGGGTGCCGAGAAGGGTGGAATAGGCCAGCGATTCGACGTCGATTGCCTGTCGCACGGGAAGTCCCTCGGACAAGCGCAGAACCTGACCGAGCAGCATCGCAGCGTGCACGTTGGCGGCCACTACCTCGAATAGTTCGGCGATCGCAGCGTCTGGATCGATCGCTCCGACGAGCCGACGGTCGCTCGGCATGACCTCACCGACGATCGTGGTGTCGAGAGCGGAGACGAGGCCTTCGACCACCTCCGGCAATGGGCCCGGCTGACGGCGCACCCCGACAAGCAGGCGGTCGGTACTCAGCGCTCGTTCAGTCGCACGGGCAGCGGTACCCGCATCGACTGCTGCGTCGAGATCCACGATCATCATCGGAGTGACAACGGCCGCTTCTTCGGCGAGCAACGCGGCATCGGCGGCACCGTCCGCGAGATCGCGAGGAGAGACTGAAGCCTGCGCAGTATCCATACGGAACAGCTTGCCAGCATAGGATCGAGCAGTGTCACCTACTCCGTCGCTCACGCACTCGGCGCAGGATCCGGTACGGGACTGGGCCCAAAGCGGCGTCGTAGCCCTTACGGGCCAACCGAACGGGCCACCGGTGATCCCACCGGGTCGGGCTGCGACATTCGCAAGAGAAATGTCATCGTGGATTGCAGACACCAGTGCCATCAGTGGTCGACGCATCGATATCGACGGTGCCAAGATGCTCTCGGAGCGTGCAGCCTTCACCGGTTTCCGGCGGCGCGGGAACGTGTCTGTGGGCGGCAGCTGTCGCCTGCTGCCCACCGCCGACGGGTGGGCGGCCGTGTCGTGCGCCCGCACCGACGACGCCGCACTACTGGGAGCGTTGGTCCGCGAAGTAGTCGACGAGTACAACCCCTGGCCGATCGTCGCCGACTGGCTCGCGCATCACCGCGGTGCCGACTTGGCCGAGCGGGCCACACTCCTCAGCATCGCGGCAGCCCCGATCTCGCGGGCAACCACGCCCCCACCTGCCCCCGAGCCATTACAACCCCGCCCCGTCGACGGATTACTCGTCGTCGACTTCAGCGCCCTGTGGGCAGGCCCATTATGCGCGCATCTTCTCGGACTCGCGGGCGCCCGTGTGGTGAAGGTCGAGACACCCGATCGGCCGGACGGTGCCCGCCGCGGAAACTCGCAGTTTTACCACCTATTGCATGGTGGTCACGAGTCAGTTGTCCTCGATCCCAGTAGATCCGAGGGGCGCAGGGCCCTTTCCGCACTCGTCGACGCCGCCGACATCGTGATCGAGGCCTCCCGCCCACGCGCTCTCGCCAGATTCGGACTCGATGCCGACGCCGCGGTCGCCCGGGGTGCTACGTGGGTGTCGATCACAGCAGCTGGACGAGCCTCCGACCGAATCGGTTTCGGCGACGACCTTGCCGCCGCAGCTGGACTCGTCGCAACCGATCGCGACGGCAGCCCTCTCTTCGTCGGCGACGCCATCGCCGATCCGCTCACTGGACTTACCGCCGCGGCACTGGCGATGTCCGCCCCCACAGAAAGTTCCGGACACCTCTGGAACTTGTCCATGTCCGACCTCGTCGCGTCGACCTTGACCGACCACTCCGCGCCGACGCCTCGATGGTCAGGCCGCGAGTGGATCGTCGAGACAGCCTCGGGCGTCGTCCCTGTCGCCGAGCCGCGGGAGCGGGCACCCGCAGGACGCGTCGCCGTCTCCGGCGCCGACACCGCCTCCGTGCTGCGCACACTGAAAATCGCGGCGCCGTGACCGACCTTGTGATCCGGAACGCGGAGGTCGCCGGTGTTCCCGGCATCGACGTCGTGATCTCCGGCGGACGGATCAGGACCGTCGGCCCGAACCTGTCCGCCCGGCTCGGTGAGGCTATAGACGCCGATGGCGGCGCTCTGATCCCGGGTCTCCACGACCACCACCTGCATCTCCACGCAATGGCCGCCGACGCCGCCTCTGTGCGCTGTGGGCCGCCGGACGTTCGTGACGCTGCCACCCTCGCGGACGTTCTCGCACACACGCCGGGCGACCAAAACGGCTGGGTCCGCGGCGTGGGATACAGCGAGACTGTCGCCGGCGATCTCGACGCGGACGGTCTCGACCGCCTCCACTCCGTCCGACCGGTCCGGATACAACATCGCAGCGGCGCGATGTGGGTTCTCAATAGTGCAGCCATCGCCGCTGCGCACCTCGACGGGGCATCCCATCGCGGCGTCGAACGCACCCCGGATGGCCGACCGACCGGGCGCGTATGGCGCGCCGACACCTGGCTGCGCGACCGACTCCCCCGGTCGCAGCCGCCGCGTCTGGAAGCGATCGGCACTGCACTGGCCCGATTCGGCATCACCGGAGTGACCGACGCAAGTCCGGACCTCAGCCCGTTGTCCCAGGCAGCGCTCATCGCGGCCGGCGCGAGCGGTGAATTTCCTCAACGAATGCACCTGCTCGGGACACCACTCGACGGATCGATTTCTTCGGTTGAACGTATCTCGTTCGGCCCCTACAAGATTGTGCTGGCAGACTCGGGACTGCCTGACCTCGAGAATCTGACTGACCGGATCAGGGACGTCCACAGCCGAGGCAGAGCGGTCGCCGCGCACTGTGTCACCCGCGAGGCACTGCTGATCCTGCTGGCGGCGCTCGACGAAGTCGGAACCCTGCCCGGAGACCGGATCGAGCACGGGGCCCTCATCCCTCGCGAAACGATCGACGACCTCCGCCGGCGTGACCTCCGGGTCGTCACCCAACCCGGATTCCTCGCCGACCGCGGCGACGATTATCTACGCCGAGTCGACCAAAGAGACCAACCGGACCTGTATCGCTGCCGGTCGCTACTGGACGGAGGTGTCCGAGTTTCGTTGTCGAGCGACGCCCCATACGGACCGGCGGATCCATGGAGCGTGATAACCGCCGCGGTGGTGCGGCGTGCCCCGACGAACGAGATAGTCGGACCCACTGAACGCATTACGAGCACACAGGCATTGGCCGGATACCTAGCGGCCGCCGAGGACCCCGGCGGGGCTCCACGCCGCATCCGGACGGGCGCGATTGCCGACGTGGTTCTCCTTCGCGCCCCGCTCGCCGACGTCCTCGCCGCGCCTTCGGCCGACGCAGTTCGCACCACAGTGATCGGTGGGACGGTCGTCCATCCCGCCACCACTTGCGCTTAGGGTCCGCACGCGCAACAAGCTCAGTGCTGCAGCAGTCGGCCATGTCACCACGCATCCCGGCCTTATCGCGGTCGTCTCGCTCACGGCCTTACGGTGACCCGTCGGCAGGCCCCATCGTCTGGGCCTACCGCCCGGCGCGGTCCGACCGTCGAGGCGCACCGCACGCCCACTCTCATAGGCGCAGCGACCTCATCTACGCACAGATATCTGACGGGTCACCGCGCGGGCTTGACATGCCGACGTAGGGATGTGATCCTGCTTACAAGCAAAAAAGTGCACTAATTCAAGATCAGCTCCCGGTTTGCCAGTCCCGTTGGCCAGGTGCTGCTGATGTTCGCTGAAATAAGTGACCTCGATGGAAGGTGGCGGCAATGTCGTTAAACTTGAAACTGGTTACCTCCGGACTCGAGGTCGAACCAACCGAGGGGCCACTGGACGGACCCGGCGGCTCGATCACCGGCAGCCACGCCGCAACGGGCAACGGGCAACGAAATCCGGAGCGCACTGTCCTCGGACGGATCGCGTCGATCATGGAGGCCTTCGACGGCAGCCGACAGGTGCTCGGCCTCGGCGACCTGAGCGAGCGCACCGGCCTCCCGAAGTCGACACTGCACCGGCTGGCAGACCAGCTGTGCCAAGTCGGATGGATGGCACGGGATTCCGGCGGGTACCGACTCGGCATTCGAATGTTCGAAATGGGGAGCCTCGCCATCGAAGAGAACACGCTCCATGAGGCCGCACTGCCGCACCTTCAGACCCTCGCCGCCAAGACCGGGATGTCGGTGCACCTCGGCATTCTCGATCGGGCCGAGGTCGTCCACCTCGAGAAGGTCACCGCCGGACCACCTCGCCTCACGGCGCGCCGAGGAAGCCGCGCGCCCGCCTACTGCACTGCACTCGGCAAGGCAATCGCGGCGTACGACGACGATGCCCTCCGCACCATCCTGGCGTCGCCGATGCCACGCCGGACCGCGAACACCATCACCGAGCCCTTCACTCTCCGCACCGAACTCAGCCAGATCCGCAAGAGCGGAGTCGCATTCGACCGGGGTGAACTTCACGACAAGATCGTGTGCGTTGCGGCTCCGATCGGCCAGTCCGGCGACACGCTCGGCGCCGTCTCGCTGACTGGAGTTGCCGGCCGAATGCGCTGGGGCCTCGCTGCCGAGGCCGTCCTGAGCACAGCCTCCGCCATCTCGAACGCGACCTACAGGTGCAGAAACGTTGGAACTCGACTGTAGCCTGGACCTCCGGCTCGAACCCGGACCCCGATGCCGACCGTTGGGCTCCTCCGTGGGCTCGCAGGACCGCGTCGGCACCGCTGCGGTTGGACCGAGTTCACCGACAGACGGTAGGCCCTTTTCGGAGCGAAACCGCCAACCGCGTCCCCGGCGGCCTGCGTCGCCTCCTGCCGTCTCTACACCCAGCCGCGCACCGGAGATCGCGTTTTCAAGCGAATAGCGGTGCTACTCAATGGAACAGATTGATCACCGCATCGCGGTTGTGCGGTCCGACGAGTGCCTCCGTGTCGCGTCGAACTCTGTGCCGATGGTCGCGAAGACGAATTGTTGAACGCGTGGCCTGCGTAGAGTGCTGTCGCAGTCGCATCGTGCGGAGTTGGTCCGACTGGTCGCGGTTGTGGCCGACAATCTCCGCGGCTTTTCCTAGGTGCCCTCTCCAGTGCTTATCGGCACCATCGCGCCACCGACCTCGAAACCTACGGTCGTCACCTAGTTAACTAGATATAGCATCTTTGCTAAAACAACAGTCGATACGGAGCGCTCACATCGGTGCGCGACTCGAACGGGCGCGGCCCGCCCAGCGAGCAACGCAAGGAGCTCCGATCCCGAGATGCACCCTTCTGAAGTGCGCATACAACACACGAGACGGCCGAGTGGCGATCCACTGAACGGAAAGCTGCAGTGGCGCACACAGTAGCTCCTGCTAATATCCAGATCGCTAGACAAGTAACCGTCTTCTCTCTGCGTGATGCGGACAGTTCAGGAGGATTCGTGCCGCTGCAAAACCATATGCACCTGATCGCCACGGGCGATCATCAGATCGAGCACCCGAGACTCTGATCGGTTCCCGAGGGAGATCCTCGACGCCGGCCCCGGGATCATCGAGATGGGGCAAGCCTCGCTCGGTTCATGCCGACGACGGTGGCAGCGGTAGAGCCGGAACCACACTCGTCGAGGTGTGGTGGTCCTGGGTCGCCTCATCTCATCCACCAGCATCACAGGAGCGAACATGCGAGTCAGAGAAGCAGTCATCGTCGAAGCGGTACGCACTCCCATCGGGAAACGCAATGGCGCCCTGAGCAGCGTCCACCCGGTGGACCTTTCCGCGCTGGTGCTGAACGAACTGGTCACACGGACCGGCGTCGATCCAGGTTCGATCGATGACGTCATGTGGGGATGCGTCACCCAACTCGGTGATCAGTCGAGCAACGTCGCACGGTTCGCCACCCTGGCCGCCGGCTGGCCGGAGAGTGTTCCAGCGGTCACCATCAATCGTGCCTGTGGCTCGGGTCAACAGGCGATCGAGTCCGCCGCGCACGCCGTGATGTCGGGGGCCTACGACATCGCCGTCGCAGGTGGTGTCGAAACGATGTCCCGGGTACCCCTCGGGGCGGCACGCGCCAGCGGGTTCCCCTACGGTCAGACCGTGCTCGACCGGTACGAGACCGATCACCTCGACCAGGGCACGGGCGCCGAGTTGATCTCCGAGAAGTGGGGCCTGTCGCGGCAGATGCTCGACGAGTTCGCGTCTCGGTCGCATCAGCTCGCAGCAGACGCAATCGACCGTGGCGCCTTCGATTCCCAACTGGTCCCGGTCGCCATCGGCGAAGCGAAACTGGACGTCGACGAGGGCCTGCGACGCGGCACGTCGCCCGAAACTCTCGCCAAGCTGAAGCCGTCGTTCAGTGCGGACGGTGTGATCCACGCGGGCAACGCTTCACAGATCTCGGACGGCGCGTCGGCGGTGATGATCACGACGCCGGAGAAGGCGGCCGCACTCGGTCTCACGCCCATCGTCCGCCTGCTCGCGGGCTCGGTTGTCGGCGCCGATCCGGTGATGATGTTGACCGCCCCGATTCCCGCGACGCAGAAAGTCCTCGCGCGAGCTGGCCTCGTCATCGACGACATCGGCGCGATCGAGATCAACGAGGCCTTCGCACCCGTTCCGCTTGCCTGGCAAATCGAACTCGAAGCCGATCCCGAACGCGTCAACCCACTCGGTGGCGCCATTGCCGTCGGCCACCCGCTGGGCGCGTCCGGGGCCATCCTCACGACTCGACTTATTCACCACATGCGGGATCAAGGAATCAGGTATGGGCTGCAGACCATCTGCGAAGGCGGGGGAACCGCCAACGCGACAATCTACGAACTCGTCGAGTGAACCGGTCGAAGCGACGCAACTGATCCGCCGGGGCCGTTCCGGTGTCCACGCTCGACCATCGGAACGGCCCCGGCGATCACGAGGTGATCGACCGACCTACCTGGTCTCCCGGCGCCAGCCACGAACGGAGCAGATCGTGCGCAGAGGAGGCATCGTCGCGATATCCGATCGGAAGACGTGGCGTCCACCCGCCCCTGCCATCCGTGGCGAGGATGTCACGATCACGAACCTGCGGATGCTCCGGCGCCTCCGCCAGGCCGAGAACCGGTGTGAGGCAAGCATCGGTGGGGCCGGCCAGCTCGGCCCACTCGTCCCGCGTCCGAGTCAGTACCGCCGCAGCGATGCGCTCGCGGAGAGCGGGCCACGACGCCGGGTCGTGCCGGCCGTCCGCCAGTTCGGGTTCGAGTCCGAGAACCTCGAGCAGTACCGCGAAGAACGGATCCTCCAGCGCGCCGATGGCAACGAACTTTCCGTCGGCGCAGGGATACACATCGTAGTAAGGGGCACCTGTGTCGAGCCTGTTGGTGCCTGGTTCGTCGGACCACCGCCCAGTGGAGCGGTACTCGTGAAGCATCGACGTCAGATAGGTCGTCCCGTCGAGAATACCGATGTCGAGCACGGTCCCTCGACCGGTGCGGTCACGCTCGTACACCGCCGAGAGAATCGCAGTGACGAGATACAGTGCACCACCGCCGAAATCGCCGAGGAGATTGGCAGGCGGCATCGGCGTACCGCCTCGTCGCGTCGCGGAGTGCAATGCACCCGACAGTGCGATGTAGTTGATGTCGTGACCGGCGGTGGATGCCAGCGGTCCGGACTGCCCCCATCCGGTCATTCGGGCGTACACGAGTCGCTCGTTCGCAGCCGACAGGTCGGTCGGTCCAAGCCCGAGTCGCTCCATCACTCCGGGCCGGAATCCCTCGACGAGGACGTCCGCGGCTTCGACCATCTTCCGGACCAGGCGAAGGGTATCCGCGTCCTTGAGATCCACCTCCAGAGTCGAGCGGTTACGTACCAGTGCAGGAAGTTCCGACCCGGGTCGACGCAGCGTCAGCACCTCCGCTCCGAGGTCGGCGAGCATCATGCAACCGAACGGCGCAGGACCCAGACCGAGGAACTCGACAACTCTCAAACCCTCGAGTGGTGCTTGATATTTCATGGTTTCCAATCCTTGGAATCGAATTCGCCTGCCAAAAGGATTGAACATCAAGCCCGACACGTCGACAAGCTGGACACCCAACAAGCAGAAACCGAATGATCCAAGGAGAATCCAAGTGCCTCAGACTTTCTACAACGAAGATCACGAAGGCTTCCGTGAGGTGGTCCGTGAATTCGTCAAGCGAGACGTCGTCCCCAACCTCGACCAATGGGAGGAGGATCGCAGCACCGGCCGTGAGGTCTGGAAGTCCGCGGGCGCACACGGCGTTCTCGGCATCCGAGTAGCCGAGGAGCTCGGCGGAGGTGGGATGCGAGACTACCGTTTCCGATGCGTGGTTCAGGAGGAGCTCGCAGCGGTCGGCGCGGCTTCCCTTGCCTCCGGCTTCTCGATCAACGAGGACATCGTCGCCTCTTACCTGACGACGTTCGGCACCGCGGAGCAACAGCGCCAGTGGTTACCCGGGATGGCCGAGGGCACGATCGTCGCATCTATCGCGATGTCCGAGCCGGCCGCCGGTAGCGACCTCCGCGGCATGAAGACCACGGCGATCCGCGACGGCGACGAGTGGGTCATCAACGGCGCCAAGACTTTCATCACGAGTGGATTCTCCTCGGATGTCGTGCTCGCCGCCGCTCGCACCGGCGAGCACGAAGGACGCCCCCGCCTTTCCCTGATTCTCGTCCCCACCACCACCGAGGGATTTGTTCGCGGACGCAAGCTGCGTAAGCTCGGACTGCATTCCCAGGACACTGCCGAGATCGCCTTCGACCACGTCCGGGTCCCGGTCTCGAACCTGGTCGGCGAGGAGGGCCGCGGATTCCACCACCTCACCGCTCAGCTTCCGCTCGAACGCCTCTCGATAGCCTGGCGTGCACTGTGCGCCGCAGAGGCCGCACTGAACTGGACCGTCAAGTACACCAGCGAGCGAAAGGCTTTCGGTGAACGCATCATCGACTTCCAGAACACACGTTTCCGACTTGCGGAGATGACGACCGAGGTCGACATCACGAGAACGTTTCTGGAGCAGTCCATTCTTGCCTACAACGACGGCACCTTCGACGTCACGCAGGGCGCGAAGGCGAAGTGGTGGGCCACCGAATTGCAGAACCGAATCGTCAATGGGTGCCTGCAGCTACACGGTGGATACGGGTACATGGACGAGTACCCGATCTCGCGGGCCTACGCCGACGCCCGCGTGCAGACGATCGTCGGCGGAACGACCGAGATCATGAAGGAGATCATCGGCCGTGAGATTGCCGGTCGGTACCCCGCATAGCCGGCCGCCCCTACTGATATCGCACATCCACAGAAAGCCTGACTCATGCAACTGAAAGACAACACTTTCCTGGTGACCGGTGCCGCTTCCGGGCTCGGTGAAGCGACCTCCGCCGCGCTCGTCGCCGCGGGCGCTCGCGTCGTCATCGCCGATCTCGCCACCTCCGACGGTGCGGCGACCGCGGACCGTCTCGGCGACAGGGCCACGTTCGCCCCGATCGACATCACCAACGAGGCCTCGTTCTCCCCCGCCCTCGATACAGCGGAGTCGTTCGGTCCCCTACGCGGCGTGGTGCACTGCGCCGGCCGAGGCGGCGACCGCCTCCGCATCCTGGACAAGGAAGGCAATCCGAGCGACCTGGACAGCTTCCGCAACATCCTGGAGATCAACCTCATCGGCACCTACAACGTGTTGCGTGCCGCCGCGGCACGGATAGCACGCAACGAGCCCGTCGACGGCGAGCGCGGCAGCATCGTCCTCACCGCCTCCGTCGCGGCGTTCGACGGCCAGATCGGTCAGACCGCCTACACCGCCTCCAAGGCGGCTGTCCACGGCATCACCCTCGTTGCCGCACGCGATCTCGCAAGTGTGGGGATCCGCGTCAACACGATCGCCCCCGGCACGTTCGACACGCCGATGCTCGCGCGCCTGCGCTCGGACATCCGCGAGGGCCTCGCGGCAGGAGTTCCCTTCCCGAAGCGTCTCGGCCGTCCCGAGGACTATGCCGGCATGGCACTTGCCCTCTTGGAGAACGGCTACGCGAACGGTGAGACGATCCGTCTCGACGGTGCGATCCGGATGCCTCCGCGATGACCACAACCGCTGCCAGTGAGGTTCTTGTGGAGGCCGATTCCGGAATCCTCACCATCACCATCAATCGACCCGAACAGCGCAATGCGATGAGCCTGTCTGCGGCCACCGTCATCGCGGAAGCCCTGACACGCCTCGACGACGATCCGGAACTGTCCGTGGCGATCCTCACCGGAAGCTCCGGAACATTCTGCGCCGGGATGGATTTGAAACGATTTCGGCTGGGTGAACGCCCGATCGTCAAGGGCCGCGGCTTCGGCGGACTCGTCGAGGCGCCGCCGGCGAAGCCACTGATCGCCGCAGTCGAAGGGTGGGCGCTGGGCGGCGGCTTCGAGATGGTCCTCGCATGCGACCTGGTCGTTGCCGGTACCGGTGCCCGGTTCGGACTTCCGGAGGTCAAGCGGGGGCTCGCCGCCCGCGCCGGAGGCATCTTCCGCGCGCCTCGGGTCCTGCCCCGCGCCGTTGCACTCGAAATGCTCCTGACCGGGGAGCCGATCACCGCCCAGGATGCGCAGACTCACGGACTCGTCAATAGAGTGGTCGAAGACGGTGCCGCCGTCGCGACCGCGCGCGCCCTGGCCGCATCGATCACGGCGAACGCTCCCCTCGCGGTTCGCGCGAGCAAGGCGCTGGCCCTCGATTCCAGGACGTGGACCGACGAGGAATCGTTCGGGTGGCAATCCACCTACACGGACCCGGTGTTCGCATCCGCGGACGCAGAGGAGGGTGCCACCGCCTTCGCCGAACGTCGCGCACCCCGCTGGCAGGGCCGCTAGGCCGTGTTTCGCATGCAGTAACGACGGAGTATCCGGATCCGACCACCCGAAAGTGGTTTCGCACGCGATATGCACCCTTCACACCCGCGGCACGAGCGTCGACAGTTGGTGCGATGCGCCGCCAGGTGCCAGGTCTGCCGACGCCGGCGGACCTGGCACCATCCATCAGTCGAGGGGGTAGTGGCAGGCTGCGTACTGACCGGGCCGGACTTCACGCATCACGGGCTCCTCGACAGCACAGTGGTCCTGCGCCATCGGGCAGCGCGTCCGAAATCGGCATCCTCGCGGTGGCCGCAGCGGTGACGGGATATCCCCCTGGAGAGCCGGACCCGCAAAGCCGTTGTCGGGGTCGGTCAGGGGCACCGAATCCAGCAAGGCCCTGGTGTAGGGATGTGCCGGCCGGTCATACACCTCGACCGAGTCGCCGAACTCGCACACCTTCCCGAGATACATCACCAACACGTTGTCGCTGACCGTACGCACCACGCCCAGGTCGTGAGCGATGAACACGATCGTCAGATCGAACTCCTGCTTGAGTTCCTCGAGCAGATTCAGGATCTGTGCCTGCACCGACACGTCCAATGCCGAGACCGGCTCGTCACAGATGAGAAGCCGCGGATTGAGCGCCAGAGCGCGTCCGATCGCGAGCCGCTGCGCCTGCCCGCCCGACAGTTGACGAGGCACCATGTCAGCGAATCGATCACCGGGGAGACCCACTTGGTCGAGCACCCGCTGGGACGCGGCCGCCTGGTCTGCGGCCGTCGCCCCGTCGATCGCCAGACCCTCGACGACGATCTCCTTGACCGCCCGACGGGGATTGAGCGATGCCACCGGATCCTGAAAGATCATCTGCATCTCACGACGCAGCCGCCGCATGCGCCGCTCCGGAACTGCTTCTATCCACTCGTCCCCGTACCGAATTCGACCGCCGGCGATGGGATCGAGACGCAGAACAGCCCGTCCGGTCGTCGACTTGCCACACCCGGACTCACCGACGATGCCGAGCGTCTCCCCCTTGCGGACATCGAAACTGATTCCACCGACCGCCTTGAACGAACCGCCCTTCGTGCTGTATTCCACCTCGAGATCTTGCACGCTCAAAAGCGTGTCATCTCCGCGCAGGTGCGCGGTTCCGCTACCGGCCAACGAGTTCACCTCCGAAAGCTGTTTCTCTCACCGCGGGTGCGGTATTGGTACACGCAACTGCGTGGTCCGATCCGACCGAGACCATAGCGGGTCCGGGGTCGATGCATGCCGACTCCACATACGCACACCGTGGAGCGAAACGGCAGCCCGGCGGCGGATTCGTCGGTGTCGGTAGCGAACCAGGAATCAGGTTCAACGGGGCATGACGTTCATGGTCGATCGTGGGGGTCGCGCCGAGCAGCGCATGGGTATACCGGTGCCGTGGAGCATCGAAAACTTGCCGGGTGGAACCGATCTCGGCCAGTTTACCCGCGTACATCACTGCGACGCGGTCGGTCCGGCCGGCAACAACCGCAAGGTCATGGCTGATCAACATCAACGCCATTCCCCGCTCCATCTGCACCTTGCGCAGCAAGTCGAGGATCTGCCGCTGAATCGTCACATCGAGCGCGGTCGTCGGTTCATCGGCGATGAGAAGATCAGGCTCGCAGGCCAATGCGATCGCGATCATCACACGCTGACGCATTCCACCCGACAACTCGTGCGGATAGTTTCGCAACCGACGCTCAGGATCGGGAACACCAACCTCCCCAAGCAGATTCAATGCACGATGGCGGGCCTCGGAGCGGGAGACGCCGAGATGACGCCGCATCCCTTCCACCAACTGCCGATCGATACGCACTACCGGGTTGAGAGATCGACCCGGGTCCTGGAACACCATCGCGATCTGCTTGCCCCAAATCCCTTCGCGTTGTTTCTGATTCAACGCCAGAAGATCACGGCCCTGGAAATAGACTTCGCCGGTTTGAGCCGCCTGCGCCGGCATCAGTCCCATGATGGCTCGCGCCATCACCGACTTTCCGGATCCCGACTCACCCACAATGCCCAGCGCCTCCGACGCAGCCACTCCGAACGACACATCATCGACTGCCCGCACCACACCTCGCGGCGAGCCGATATAGGAATGCAGATTCTTCACCTCGAGGAGGGGGGTTTCACTCATCGTTTCCTAGCCTTTCGTCGGCGAAGGCGAACATCGTCTTCAGTCATACCAGTGCCTACTTCTGTATCCAGAGAGTCTCCGGAAGCACCGACCCCATCCCGTACTGCACGATCCCACCGACCTCGGTGCCGGCGATGACTCCCGGTGCAGCGCGGGAGTAGAAGATGACGGGGTTCAGTTCGACGAGGCGCTTCTGGACGGCCTCGTACGCCGCCGTGCGTTCTGTTTCGTTTCCGGCAACGCGGCCTCTGTCGAGGGCCTCGTCGAGTTGAGTGTCCTTGATTCCGCTGTAATTGCCGCTGGAGGTGCTGTGGAATCCGAACCACAACCGCGGCTCCGGGTCACTGAAGACGACCGTACTCGAGATGACGTCGTAGTCCTTTTTGCCCAGAATTCGACCCACCTGAGCGAGATCGATGGTGCGAACGTTGACCTTGACGTTGTCGAACACACTCATTTGGGTCAGCACAGCTTCGCCGAGGGATTTTCCTGTGGGGTACAGGGAGAGGGTGAACTCCAACGGCTCCCCCTCACTGGCGAGTTCGTCGAGAAGTCGCTGTGCTTCGTCGTGGTCCGGCCGCGACAGCGAAATATCCTTGTAGAACGGCGAGGACTCGTCGAACAAGTGCGCTGGAATCTTCCCCGTTCCCTCGTATACCGCGGTGTTGAGCGTATCGAGGTTCAACGCGGTGGCCAGCACCTTTCGTGCCCGCGGATCGTCGAACGGTGCCTTGGTGCTGTTCAACACCAGGGACGTTCCACCACCGAGCGGCGCGACGGAGCTTTGCAGCCCGGTGTTCGTCGCCTTGTCCAGATTCTGCCAGATGCCCTCCAGGGCGAAATCAGCTCCACCACTGAGCACGGTGTTGTAGCGCTGTTCCGCGTCGGAAATCGCTCGGATCTCGAGTCTGTCGAGGTACGGACGTGGGGCGTCGTAGTAATTCGCGTTGCGGGTGAGGCTGATGACGTCCTGTCGCGACCAGTGCTCGAGCGTGTACGGCCCGGCACCGACGGGGTTGGAGTCCTTGTGCGCCTGATCGGCTGCGAGAGTCTCCGGTGAGGCAATCCAGTTCAGCGAGGTCTGGAGGATCGCATTCGCGAAATTCGGAACCGGGGTCACCAGGTTCACCCTCAGCGTGCGTTCATCGACGACGTCGCTGCTGTCGATGAGTCGCGCCTGCGGAATATCCGGAGACGCAGTAGCCGGATCCTTCACGTGTTCCCACGCAGTCTTCACCGAGTGAGCGGTAAGGGGGCTTCCATCGGAAAACCTCAACCCGTCTCGAAGGACAAGGGTGAACGTCTTCCCGCCGTCGGTGGAGAAGAAATTCTCCGCCATCCTGTATTCGATGGCACCAGACTCGATGTTGTTGATCATGAGAGTGCCGTACAGGGCATTACCCAGAAGCGGGGAATTCGCCCACGAGTTGGAAATCAGGGCCGGATCGAGACTGCGCGGCTCCGCCATTTCGACGATTCGCCCGGTTCCACCAGCAACGGGGTCGCCCGAAGGTCCCGCGACCGCGATCGCGCCCACTGAATGACCACTGCCGCAGGCGCTCGACGCGAGCATCGCCACAGCACTCACTGCCACGAGCGCGTGCCTTCTGAGGAACATGTCCGACCTTTCATTGACTTCCGAGCAGTAAGTCAGTCCTGCATGGAGCGGTCGAACCGCAGGCGCAGGTGATCACCGATCTGATTCAGAGCGAAAACAGTGAAGAAGATGACTGCCGCCGGGACGAACACCATATGCGGCGCAGTGGCAATCGCAGCCTTGCCGTCGCTGATCATTCCGCCCCAACTCGGCTGTGGCGAAGGGATACCCATCCCCAGAAAGCTGAGCGACCCCTCAGCGACGATCAGCGCCGCGATCACGATCGGGAAGAACGCTCCCAACGACGGCACGACATTCGGGAAGATCTCCTCGAGGAGGATCCTGCCATCGCCGGCACCGAGATTCTTCGCAGCACGTACGAATTCGCGCGACGACCAGGAGATGGTGGTGGCCCTCGCCAAACGTAGAAACGCCGGGATCGTGACGAGTGTCAGACCGATGAGAATCGTCGTGACACTCGGAGTCAGGATCGAGGCCAACGCGAGGAGAAGAATCAGAGGCGGGAATGCCAACATCGCGTCCGCGACAAGTGACAGGCACCAGTCCGTGCGCCCGCGGAAGTAGCCGGCGAGCATTCCCAGACTGGCGCCGATACCCAGACCCGTGAAGCCGGCCACGACACCCACCACCAACGACACTCGCGCGCCATGGATGCACCGGGACAGGATGGACCTCCCGTAGCTGTCCGTGCCCAGCAGCAAGTCGAGTGAACCCCATTGTGGTGGAACACGTGAACCCCCGACGGGGACGGAGTATTCCGCAATCGGAAGCAGGTTCGCACACAACGCCAGAAGAATCACCGCTCCGAGCCAGAAGTAGCATGCCCAGACGACAACCGAACGCTTCTTCGTGGGTGGCGCAACAACTGGCCGTCTTGGCGCCGCGCCGACTGCGGAGGCCTTGACCACCGGGCTGGTGAGTGTCACGCGCGAACCGCCTTTCGGACCCTCGGATCAAGGAAGCCGTAACTGGTATCAACGAGCATGTTGACGACCACATAGACCAACGCGATGAAGACGACAATGCCCTGGACCGTGATCACGTCACGAACAGTGATCGACGACGAGACGAGCTGGCCCAGCCCGGGTAGACCGAAGAGAATCTCGACAACCACGGTGCCGCCGATCAACCGCCCCAAACTGATGCCGGCCATGGTGATCAACGAGAAGGACGAGGGCCGCAGCGCATGCCGGAACAACACGTATGTCCGCGGCATCCCCTTCGCCCGCGCCGCCGACACGAAGTCCTCCCGTAGCGTGCTGACCAGATCCGTCCGAAGCAACCGCTGGAACGTCGCAACCTCGACCAACGCGATGGCCACCGCAGGCAGGAAGGCATGCTGGAGGTTCGCTCCGAGGCCATCACTGATTCGCGACCACCCCGAGACCGGGAACCAACCGAGCTGCACGCCCAGGAAATAGATCAACACCGGACCCGCAATGAACGCCGGAACCGCCAAGAACCCGGACGAGACAGCACTGATAGCGCGATCCACAGCGGTTCCCTCAGTCGCGGCGGCCACGACGGCCAGCACGATGGCGATGGCAACGCCGAGGAACAGGCCCATCACGGCCAGTTCGATCGTCACGGGAAGACGATCCAGGATCGCCTGGGTGACGTCCTGACCAGTGATCGGCGACGAACCCAGGTCGCCGTGAAGTGCAGATCCGAGCCAATCCACGTACTGACGCCACAACGGCCGATCCAGGCCGAGCTCAGTATTCATCTGGGCGACAGCCTCGGGGGTGGCGTTCTCGCCGAGAACCACATCAGCGACAGATCCGGGCGCGAGGCCGAGTAATCCCACCACGGCCACCGTTACGAGGAATAGAACGAGAAGGCTTCGACCCACTCTTTTGGAGAATATGAGCGCCATGGCGATCGCCTTCGACCCTTTCCGTATTCGCGCGACAAAGCAAGGGATGGAGCGCCGCGGGCGTCGGGTCCGTGGACTCGGACGTTTTGTTGCACGTTGAGAGAACCCGACTTGGGCAAAGTCCGTCCCGCTTCATCGGCGCCTGCACTGTGCGCAGCTGCCATTGGCGTCGAGATCCGGGTGATCTGTCCGACCACGAGATTCGACTCCACTCCTGGCGCACGCTGTGCGCGAGCAGCATAGGCACCGCATCGGCACCTCCCGTTTCTTCACCACAAGGCCAGGGCTATGACCTGCGTCACGCAAAGATAGACCAATTGCTCAAAACAATGCAATAGGGGAACCCCAAGGTCGACGAGGCAGACATTCACCTGCAGCGAGACAGGTGCCGCCGAGCGGCAAGCCTGCGCGGCGTCGCCGGGCGCCGCAGCCTCAGCGCGCCTCTCACAGACCCCAGGTGCACGAGTGGTCTGCACGGGGTGGTACGGCGCGGCGCCGACGAGCACCCTCCACTCGAGGAGTGGATGGGGACCGTCGGTCGGTGTCCTCGACAGGGGTGATGGCGGAGATCGCCAAGTGGGGTCGCTCGGAGGCGACGCGCGATGGAAAGGGGGGTGCCAGTCGACCCCGGACGAACCGGCAGCCACTCGCACCACACGATCAGCGCGGCAGCCTGTCGGAGCGCAACAGGTCAGGTGCGAACAGACCGGATCACGGTGCGGGCAATCACGTTGCGCTGGATCTCATTCGTACCCTCGCCGATCTCCAGAACCTTCGCGTCCGCGTAGAATCGAGAGATCTTCGATTCTCGGATGTAGCCGTAGCCTCCGTGGATCTGAACGCTGGCGCTGGCGGCACGGTTGGCCACCTCAGATGCGTACAGCTTGGCCATCGCAGCCTCCTTGCCGAACGGACGACCGCTGTCTGCGAGCCACGCAGCGCGATAGACTAGGCTCCGTGCAGCTTCGACTTCGGTGGCCATGTCGGCCAACTTGTGCTGCACCGCCTGGAAGTCGGCGAGACGCCTGCCGAACTGTTCCCGTTGCGTCGCATGCACAGACGCGAGATCGAGTGCCTCTTGAGCGAGCGACAACCCCAGTGCAGCAACGCTGATTCGGCCACCGTCCAGTACGTCGAGGAACTGCCGAAGCCCGTTGCCCTCTTCTCCGATCAGATTATCGGCCGGGATCCAGCAGTTGTCGAAGATGAGTTCCCGCGTGTCCATCCCGTGCCAACCAAGCTTCCGCAGGGGGCGTCCGACTGTGTATCCGTCGGTTCCAGTGGGAACGAAGAACGTTCCGAATCGCTTGGATCCGTCGTCATTCGTCCCAGTGACGGCGAGTATCGTCACGCCGAGACTCACCTCGGTTCCGGCATTGGTAATGAACATCTTTGCGCCATTGACCAGCCAACCGCCGGCATCCTGCCGCGCTGCCGTCCTGATTCCCGACGCATCGGATCCCGCAGTGGGCTCCGTCAGTCCGAATGCCCCGATGTTCTTGCCAGAGGCGAGGGGAGTGAGCCAGTTCTTCTTCTGTTCTTCGGTGCCGAACACAGCCAGCGGAAGCGACGCAATCGTCGAGTGTGCATTCCAGGCTGCTGCGAACGATTGATCGGCAGCGCCGATCGCTTCCATCGCCGCCACGTAGGAGACGTAACCTGCATCAGTGCCACCGTACTCGTGCGGAATGAGCAGCCCGGTAAGGTCGAGTTCTCCCATCTTCAGGAACACGTCGGAAGGGAAACGCTCCTCCTCCGACCAGGACTCGGCGTACGGCTCGATCTCCTTCTCGGCGAAGTCACGGCACAGTTTCTGAAGCTCGATCGCCTCGGCAGGCAGGTCTAGATCCATGTCGGGTCCGTCCTGTGAATAGGTCGCCGACGGCGACTCTTGTTTTTTAGAACAATCGGTATAATATTGACCACACTGTGCCCCAGTCAAGAGTCGACTCGTGCGCGAGTCTCCACACCGATCGGCGAAGACATAATGACGCTTGCTGAAACAGGTTCGACAGCAAACTTTTTCGATGACCCCGCAACTCTGGCCGTGTTGTACCGGCGGATGCTGAGGATCCGCCGATTCGAGGAGCACGCCTCCCGACTGTATCGCGCAACCCAGATACCGGGCTTTCTGCATCTGTCCATCGGTCAGGAGGCCACCGCCGTTGGCGCCTGCTGGCCGCTCGACGACCGGGACGTCATCACGTCCACACATCGCGGACACGGGCATTGCATCGCCAAGGGCCTGGATGTCGACGGCATGTTCGCGGAGTTGATGGGAAAGGAGACCGGCACCTGCAAGGGCCGCGGTGGCTCGATGCACATCGCGGACCCGAGAAAGGGGATCTTCGGTGCCAACGGCATCGTCGGCGCCGGAATGCCGATCGCGGTGGGTGCCGGCACCGCAGCCCAACTACGCGACGCGGGCGGGGTTGTGGTCGCCTTCTTCGGCGACGGTGCCGTGGCCCAAGGGGTGTTCCACGAGTCGGTCAACCTTGCAGCGGTGTGGGACCTTCCGGTGATCTTCTTCTGCGAGAACAACGGGTACTCCGAGTTCTCCCCCGCGGTAGACCAGCATCGCGCGACGCTGCGTGAGCGAGCAGTCGGCTACGGGGTCGAGTTCCACCAAGTCGATGGCAACGACGTCACGAAGGTCGCCAGGCTTCAGCGAGAGCTCGTGCACCGGCTTCGGGCGGGCGGCGGTCCGGCAATCGTCGAAGCCACAACCTACCGATGGCACGGCCACTACGAGGGTGACCCGGAGAGCTATCGGAGTGCAGCCGAACTCGAGGAGTGGAAGAAGAGGGATCCGCTGATCGTCCTCGGCGACACGATGCGTCACCTTGGGATGGCCTCGGAACTCACTGCGATCGAAGCTGAGGTCGAAGCGGAGATCGAGCACGCCATCGCGAAAGCGTCGGACGCCCCGTATCCGGCGGACGAGACGGTGGCGGAATACGTTTCGACCCCTCGCCTCGTCGTGCCCGAGCCTCCCGTTCCCACCGAAGGTTCGACGAAGGTCATGCATGCGATCACCAATGCCTTGACCTACGAGCTGGAGAACGACCCGACGGTCTTTCTGGCAGGGATCGACGTCGGCAAGGGCGGAAATGTCTACGGCTTGACCCGCGGTCTGACCGAGAGGTTTCCCGGACGAGTTCGGGATACTCCCATCTCGGAGAGTGCAATCATGGGAACGGCGGTCGGCGCGGCCATGGCAGGCTTCAAGCCAGTGGTCGAGTTGATGTACTTCGACTTCATCGGCGTGTGCCTTGATCAGTTGATGAACCAGGCCGCCAAACTGCGTTTCATGACAGGCGGGGCCGTATCGATGCCCCTCGTTGTCCGTACTCAATTCGGTGCCGGAAAATCCTCCGGCAGCCAGCACTCGCAGAGCCTCGAAGCCCTGTTGGCACATATTCCGGGCCTGACGGTCGTCATGCCGTCGACGCCGGCCGACACTTACGGACTGCTGCGAGCCGCCATCCAGGATCCGAACCCGGTGATCTTCGTCGAGAACCGTCTTCTCTACGGCAAGAAGGGGCCAACGCCGCCGGCGGACCATGTCGTTCCGCTCGGCAAAGCAATCGTGCGTCGGCCCGGCCGCGACGTCACTGTGGTGTCCTATTCGAAGATGATGTACGACTGCCTGGCAGTCGCCGATCGCCTCGCCGACGACGGAATCGACGTCGAAGTCATCGACCTTCGCACCATAAGTCCGCTGGACTTCGACACCGTGCTCGCGTCGCTCAGCAAGACCAACCGCCTCGTCGTCGTCCACCAGGCGGTCGGCGAGTTCGGTGTCGGAGCGGAACTCGCAGCTCGGGCCGTCCGAGAAGGGTTCTGGCACCTCGATGCCCCCGTGATTCGGGTGACCGCAGGGTCGACGCCTGCACCGTACTCGCCGCCCCTCGAGCAGAAGTGGTTGCCTGACGAGGCCCGCATCGAGGACGCAATCCGGGAAGCGCTCGATGCCCACCCCTGAAGTACCGCTGCGACCAGGACAACCGAGATCGATGACACCGTCGGACTCGCGAAGGGCGTCCTGGACCACTGACACACCAATTGTTCGTCTGGGACCGAAGGACAGGAGTGCGCAATGAGCGCTAAACTCGAGGGAAAGACCGCTGTTGTCACAGGAGCGGCTGGTGCACTGGGATCAGCGGTGGCCACACACTTCGCCACCGAAGGCATACGGGCAATCGTTCTCGCCGACATAAATCTCGACGCTGTCGGCGCCCTGGCGGAAACGCTGCGAGCACAGGACATCGAGGTGGTCGCAGAACATCTCGACGTCGCGGACGGGGACGAATTCGATGCGCTGATCCACAATGCAGCAGTAAGATTCGGAGCGATCGACACCCTGGTGAACACCGCTGGCATCGTCTCGCCGAATGCACGCATTCACAACCTCTCCACAGCGGACTGGGAGCGGTCGATGTCGGTCAATCTCACCGGTACGTTCCACGGCATCCGAGCGGTCGCACGCACCGCGAGGAAGAAGACGAACGTATCGATTGTGAACATCGCATCGGTCAGTGGACTGACCGCGTGGACATACGCCGCTCCCTACTGCGCATCAAAAGCCGGCGTGATCCACCTGACCCGAGTTGCCGCTCTCGAGTACGCGAAGGAAGGAATCCGGGTCAACGCCGTATGCCCCGGCACCTTCCCCACCGCACTCCATGACAGCTTGCCGGCTGACGCGCTGACTGCGATCGAAGACAGGCATCCACTGGGTTTCGGCGCACCCACAGACCTCACCGGCGCAGTCGCCTTCCTCGCAAGTGACGAATCACGCTGGGTGACAGGACACTCACTGGTCGTCGACGGCGGGTACTCGCTACCCTGACGAGCTCACCTCCGAGGACGCGCAGGCGGAAACCCGGTTTCCGGACGGCCATGGTGCAAATCGTCGGAATCAAGAAAATTCAGCTATGTAGCCTGACCAGTACGTTCAACCGGCAGCTACCGACCCGATCGAGAGCCTCACCGTGTTCAACTTTGCCTCCGTGCTCGAACGAAACTCACACCGATTCGGCGACAGAATTGCCGTTTCGGAGGGCGATCGCGAGCTGACCTACCGTGACCTGCAGTCGCGCGTCCAGTCCGCCTCCGTCGCCTTGCGCGACCTCGGAGTGACGCCGGGCGACATCGTCGCCGTTCTGTTGTACAACCGGATCGAGTTCATCGAAACAATGTTGGCAGCCAACAGGATCGGCGCCGCCATCCTGCCGCTCAACTATCGGCTGTCTCCTTCCGAATGGCAGTACATTCTCGAGCACTCGGATGCCGCCACCATCGTCACTGAGGCAGAGTTCGTCACGGCCGTCGACACGATTGCAGGGTCACTGCCGAACCTTCACCACAAGGTGACGCTGGACCTTCCAACGGATTCCACGTGGCGCGAGTACGACACGCTGATCAGCAAGGGCCATGGGCAGACAACGCAGATTGTCGATGTCAGCCCGGGCTCGCTGCAACGACTCATGTACACCTCCGGGACCACATCGCGACCGAAGGGCGTGATCATCTCCCATGAAAACCTCATCTGGAAGAATCTTGCCCACATCCTCGAGTTCTCCCTCACCGCGGGAGACAACACCCTCATTTGCGGACCGCTGTACCACGTCGGAGGCATGGATCTGCCGGGTTTGGCGACGTTCCACGTGGGTGGACGACTGAGCCTGCTCCGCAAGTTCGATGCGGCCGGCGTCGCGAACTCGATCGAGACCCTACGTCCGACCAACATCTGGCTGGCGCCTTCGATGATGAATGCACTGCTGCAACTGCCGGACATCTCCGATCGCGACACTTCGTCGATCCGCTTCATCACCGGCGGGGGAGAGAAGATGCCGATCCCGTTGCTCAACCGTATCTCCGAGGCCTTTCCCGGCGCGTGGTTCGCCGACGCATACGGGCTCACCGAAACAGTGTCCGGCGATACCGTCAACGATGCCGCACACATGCGATCGAAGGTGGGTTCGGTCGGACGGCCGGTGCCCCACGTCCAGGTGGCCGTGGTCGACGAACTCGGGACACCGGTCGAGGCCGGAGAACTCGGCGAGATCGTGGTTCGCGGCCCCAAGGTCATGACGGGGTACTGGCGGGACGAGGAAGCAACGCGCAAGGCCCTCCGCAACGGCTGGTTCCACACGGGAGACATCGGTCGCCTCGATGCCGACGGATACCTCTACATCGAAGATCGCAAGAAGGACATGATCGTCTCCGGCGGTGAGAACATCGCCACCCCGGAGGTCGAACGCGTGCTCTACGAGCACCCGGACGTTGTCGAAGCTGCAGTCGTGGGTATGCCTCATGCACGCTGGGGCGAGGTTCCCCGGGCATTTGTCGTACTGCGTGCCGGCAGCGGCGTCGACTCCGAGACGCTCAAAGAGTTCTGTCGCACACGGCTGGCCAAGTACAAGGTTCCTGCGGAGATCGAGTGCCTCGAGTCCCTGCCCAGAACGCCTTCGGGAAAGGTACTCAAGCGCGTCCTGCGCGAAACCCCCGCCTGAGCGCGAGGGAAGGCGCAACTCCAAGCGCTATCGACACAACGGCGTTCGCAAAGCGAGCGTCACCGATTCGCGCCTACCGGTGCACGATCGAAATGGACGGAAAAAGGGATGGGCATCGCGAACGCCGACGTCTCGGGACGACGAGTAGTCATCACGGGTGCCGGGCGAGGACTCGGGAGAGTTCTGGCGACAGCATTCGATTCAGCAGGAGCTCAACTCGGTCTGGTGGCCCGATCGGAGCAGGCACTGACGAAGGTGGCCTCCACCCTCAGCGGCGACCCACTGATCTGCGCGGGCGATGTGCGTGCCGACGGATTCAACGAGACCGTTGCCGACCAGATGGTCGAGCGTTTCGGTGGAATCGATGTGTGGATCTGCAATGCCGGCGTATCACCTGAGGTCGCCGCCGTGGAGCAAACGGATCCTGCCGTGTGGCGCGACATCATCGACGTCAATCTGACCGGCACGTTCCTCGGCGCACGTGCGGCCGCCACAGCCATGGGATCGGGGGGCCGTATCATCGTCACGGGTTCAGTCGTCGGTATCCGCCCTCGCGGAGGACTGGCGGCGTACGCGGCCTCCAAGAGCGGCTCTCATGCACTCGTGCAGTCCATGGCACAAGAACTCGGGCCACGGCAGATCACCGTCAACGCTGTTGCACTCGGATGGTTCGACACCGGACTCGGCGCGCACTGGCACCGTGACACCGAACGCGAGAACGACATCGCTCGGCACACGGCACTGGGACGTTGGGGAACTCCGGAAGATCTTCCGGGAATTTACCTCTTCCTTGCCTCCGAGGCATCGGCATATGTCACGGGGTCCGCGATCACGGTCGACGGCGGATACTCACTCATGTGACGCCCCTCGTGCCACACGCCCGCACTGCGAATCGGCAGTAGCGAATGCGGAGTGTCACTGTCGGGTGGCCAATCCTCGACGGCGTAGCCGTCAGCGACCGGACGGAACCGAATAGCTCTGTGAGTCAGCGAAACTGAAGGATTCGATGATCCGAGGCCTGACAGACCTTCGCCGCGAATGATACGGCCCGCGGGTCGCCCATTCGCCCGAAGGAGTGTGACCGGATGCCCCCCGTCGCCGGTGAGGTCGAGGAGGGTCGCCTGTACTGCCTTCCCCCCACATCTCGCCGACGATGTGATAAGAATGGTCGGTTGATGAGGTTACTGTCCAGTTGTAATAACAAAATTCGACTTCAGTAAGCCGGCGTCAACGTGTGGCGTGTGCAGAGGTAGACGGAACGACGGAGATGGGCTGCGAAGTCATGGCAAGACCACCAGGGCACGGCCCCGCTTATGAAGTGAAGCGCCAGGAGATCATCGACATCGCCGCCGCCCTCTTTGCGAAGAAGGGATACGCGGGCACCGGCATCGCCGAGCTCAGCGAGGCCACCGGGACGGCACGCGGGGCGCTGTACTACTACATCGGATCGAAGGAGAACCTTCTGGTCGAGATCCAGAACCGGGTCATGGAACCACTCCTCACCGCTGCCCGGCGAATTGCCGATCTCGAGATCGACCCTGTCCTGCAGCTCCGGATGCTGTCCCAGTCGCTACTGGAAAACATCCTTGCTCGGCTCGACCACGTTTGGGTCTACGAACACGACTACAAGAGTCTGCGTGGAACGAACCGCTCGCGCCTCTTGGGGCAACGGCGAGAGTTCGAGGACCTCGTCGAGCAGATTCTCGTCGCCGCCATGGACAAGGGATCGTTCCGGAAACTCGACCCTCGCCTGGCCACGCTCCAGTTCCTCAACATGCACAATCACACGTATCAGTGGATCAAGCCCGGTGGTGAGTGGGACGCGGAAACGTTGTCCAGGGAGTACTGCATGACCCTTATCTCGGGATTCCGCAGCGAGAGCTACCAGATCGACGATCTGGACGAGCGCGTGCACGACTACGTGGGCCGCAGAAAGACCTCACCCCCCGAATCGCCGTCACGCATCCGCAAGCGACGCAAGCAGCAAACATAGTCCTGCGATGTGAACGCGAGCGCCCTACCTCAGCGATGTGGGAGGTTGGAACCGCTCACCGTACTTGGCAGCCAACTCCTCTGCGCGGGCCACGAAACCGCCCTTGCCGCCCTCGTAGCCGGTAACGAACTGGCTGACACCACCGGTCCACGCCGGGTAGCCGATGCCCATGATCGAACCGATGTTGGCGTCGGCCGTGGAGGTGATTACGCCCTCGTCGAAGCACGTGACCGCCTCGATGGCCACGATGAACAGCACCCGGTCGATCAGGTCCCGAAGGGGCGGGGTCGCCGATCCGGAGTCGAAACGCTCACGCAGCCCCGGCCACAGGCCGACACGCTTGCCGTCAGCGTAGTCGTAGAAGCCCGCCCCACCCAGACGGCCGGTACGGCCGCCGTCGACGAGACATTCGACGACCGGGCCGACCGTTGGTTCCCCAACTAACGCCTCGGTGTCCTCGCGGATCCCCTGAATCAGGGCGAGGCCGACTTCATCCGCCAGCTGCAGCGGTGCAGCGGAGTACCCGGCCTGCAAACCGGCCTGCTCGACACTCGCCGGCTCGACCCCCTCGGCGAGCATGGTGATGGCCTCGTTGACGTACGTACCGAGGAGACGCGAGACGAAGAAGCCAGGCGTGTCGTTGACCACGATCGGTGTCCGGCGAATGGACTGGACGTAGTCGAATGCCCGAGCCAATGCCTCGTCGGACGTCTTCTCTCCACGGATGATCTCCACGAGCGGCACCTCGTCGACCGGTGAGAGGAAGTGGAAGCCGAGGAAGTCTTCTTGACGCTTCACCCCGGCCGCGCGACCCGAAACGGGAAGCGTCGCGGTGCTCGAGCACAACAGTGCGTTGGGTTCGACGATGTCCTCGATCTCCTGGAATGCCCTGTGCGTGCTTTCAACCGATTCGAACGCGGTCTCGACGACGAGGTCGACACCCGCAAAGTCGGCGGCATCAGCTGTCGGGGTGATCCTGGCAAGGAGTGCCTCAGATCTGCCCTGTGCGCTCCGACCGTCCGAAAGCGCCTTGTTCTCAAAGTCTTCGGCGTGAGACTTGCCCTTCATCGCAGTCTCGATGGCGACGTCCCCGAGGACGACCTCGAAACCCGCCTTTGCGGAGAGGTAGGCGATGCCCGCGCCGACGGGGCCTGCGCCGAGAACGCCGACCTTGGTGATCGGGGTCTTGGCGATACCGGTGGGACGTGAGGCGCCCGCCCTGATCGCCTGCTGATCGAAAAAGAACGCCTGCATCATGTTCTTCGCGACTTGACCGGTGACCAGCGACGTGAAATAGCGAGCCTCGATGATCATCGCGGTGTCGAAGTCGACCTGCGAGCCCTCGACCGCAGCTGCCATGATCGCGCGAGGAGCCGGCATGGGAGCGCCCCTGAACTGCTTGCGCAGGTTCGCCGGTAGCGCCGGAAGGATTGCGGCGAGTGCAGGAGTTGCGGGGGCTCCGCCGGGGATCCGATAACCCGCCCTGTCCCAAGGCTGTACACCACCTTCGGGATTGGCCTTGATCCAGTCCTTCGCGGCAGGCACCAGTTCGTCGATGGAAGATACGACCTGGTCGACTAGTCCCATGTCCTTCGCCTCCGCCGGTCCGCGCGTCCCTCCTGGGACGAGGACGCGGAGGACCGCATCCTGCAGACCGAGCATCCGAACGGTGCGGACGACGCCGCCACCACCGGGCAACATGCCGAGAGTCGACTCGGGGAAGCCGATCTTGACGCCCTCGACGTCCGCCGCGATGCGGTGGTGGGTGGCAAGCGCGATCTCGAGACCGCCACCGAGCGCGGCGCCGTTGATGGCGGCAACCACCGGCCTGCCGAGAGTCTCGAGGCGACGCAGCATCGCCCGGAACATCTCGACGTTCGCGAGGACCTCGTGAGCCTGATCTGGGCCAATCGTGATCGTGCGCCTGAGGTCACCGCCCGCGAAGAAGGTCTTCTTGGCGGAGGTGAGCACAACGCCGGTGACGGACTCCCTCTCCCCGTACAGGCGGTCGACTGTGGCCACGAACGACTGCTTGCACAGGTCGTTCATCGTGTTGGTGCTCTGGTTCGGGTCGTCCATGGTGAGCACGACGATGCCGTCGGCGTCCTGCTCCCAGTCGATCATGTTCTTCTCGGTCACGTAGATCGGTCTCCAGGTAATCCGAGCGCAGGAAAGGCCGGTCGCCTAGACGCGCTCGATGATGGTGGCCACGCCCATACTGCCGCCGGTGCACAGCGTGACCAGAGCCCGCTTCGCACCGCGACGCTCGAGCTCGTCGACCATGGTTCCGGTGATCATCGCTCCGGTCGCGCCGAGCGGGTGCCCCATCGCGATCGCGCCGCCATTGACGTTGAGCTTCTCGTCCGGGATGTTCAGATCCTTCGCGAACTTGAGCGCCACGGACGCGAACGCCTCGTTGATCTCGAACAGGTCGATGTCGTCGACGGTGAGGCCGGCCTGCGCGAGAACCTTGTGCGCCGCCGGGGTGGGGCCGGTGAGCATGATCGTCGAGTCGGCACCGCTGGTGGCGGTCGCGACGACGCGGGCGCGCGCGGTCAGACCCATCTCCTTGCCGGCCCGATCCGAGCCGACGAGGACCAGCGCGGCGCCGTCGACGATGCCGGAGCTGTTGCCGCGGTGGTGGACATGGTCGATCTTCTCGACCCAGTGGTACTTCTGCAGCGCGACGGCGTCGAAGCCGCCCATCTCACCGATGCCCGCGAACGACGGCGCCAGCGTGCCCAGCGCCTCGACCGTGGTGCCCGGACGCATGCGCTCGTCGTTGTCGAGCACCACGACACCGTTGATGTCCTTGACCGGGACGACGGACTTGACGAAGTATCCGCCCGCCCACGCCTTCGCCGCGAGGTCCTGCGAGCGGGCCGCGTATCCGTCGACCTCCTCGCGGGAGAAGCCCTCCATCGTGGCGATCAGGTCGGCGCCCACACCCTGGGGAACGAAGTAGGTATCGTAGTTGGTCGCCGGATCCAGCATCCAGGCGCCGCCATCGGAGCCCACCTTCACCCGGGACATCGACTCGACACCACCGGCGATGACCAGCTCGTCCCAGCCGGAGCGGACCTTCTGCGCGGCCATGTTCACGGCCTCCAGACCGGACGCGCAGAACCGGTTGATCTGCACGCCGCCGACCGTTTCGGGCAGGCCCGCGACCGTCACCGCGGTCCGGGCGATGTCGGCACCCTGATCGCCGAGCGGCGAGACGACACCCAGGATCACGTCGGAGATGCGGTCCTCGTCAAGATCCGGGAACCGGACCCTCAGTTCGTCAATCAGGCCGGTGACCAGGTCGATCGGCTTCACTGAATGCAGTGAGCCGGACGCCTTGCCGCAGCCGCGTGGGGTCCGGATGGCTTCATAGATGAATGCCTCCGTGGTCACCGTTTCGGCGCCTTCCGGAAGTCCCAACTCACGATCTTGCTCGGCATCACCCGCAACCATCCGTGGCGACCGTCGGCCTTGAACATGTCGCTACCCATGTACTTTCGCGCGAAGCGAAGTTCCACCTCCGTCAATCGACTGTCGACGGTCGAACCCCGGGGTACGTCTCCGACACTCTCCGCCTGCCCGCTGATCTCCACTCCGCGCAATTCTTCGAATCCGTGTCCGGCATCGATGACGATCGACACCCGGGGATCACGCGTGATGTCCTTCCAGCGTTGGCTTCGCACAATCGAATTGAGCCACAAGCAGGTTCCGTCCCAGACGAACCACAACGGCACGACGTGCGGGGTGCCGTTGCCGTCCACCGTTGCGACACGGCAAGTCCGCTCCTCGGCGAGGAAGCTGTCGATCTCGTCCTGTGTCATTGCGATCGATCGGCCTCGACGCTGCTGCCTTACTTCTGCCATTCAGACCCTCGATTCTGTCAGCGCCCACGCCATTGCGGGGTCCTGCGTTCGAAGAAGGCGTTGATGCCTTCTCCCATGTCTTCCGAGGCCTTGACTGCCTCGATCGCTCGCGCTGTTGCTTCCCACCCTCGGTCATCGGCCTCGGAGAACTGGGATGCGATAGCGGCAAGCGTCTGCCGGACTGAGATCGGGGCTGATTGACAGATCTCGTCAGCGAGATCGCGTGCTTGGCGAAGGGCGTCACCCGGCTCGGTGACGATGTTGACCATTCCGAGCTGGAAGGCGCGATCGGCGGTGAGTCCCGCGTTGGTGATGAGGAGTTGTTTCGCGACATGTATCGGCAGCGCGCGAATCGCCCGAAACAGCGCTCCGGACGTGGCAACGACTCCTCGTTGCGTCTCGGGTAGCGCGAATCGCGCAGTGGTGGACGCCACGATGAGGTCACAAGCCAGTGCAACCTCGAATCCGCCACCCAGAGCAGGCCCTTCGACGGCCGCAATCAACGGCTTGATTCGGCGCCGCCGGATGAGCCCGTACTCACCGCCGCGATCGGTGCGTGCCTGTGCACCCTCTTTGAGGTCCGACCCCGCGGAGAAGACCGAGTCACTTCCGGTGATCACCCCAACCCAGATGTCGTCGTCATCGTCGAGTCGGTCCAGCGCAGTGCTGATCCCCGTCGCCATCTCTGGATCTATCGCATTGCGCTTGTGTTCACGGTCCAAGGTTACGACGAGAACTTTGCCGTGAAGCGTCTGGCGGATGGGCATTCCTACTCCGTGGTGAAAGCTGCGTGCGCTCGGGGGTCAGCCTTCTGCACCTGTGCGTGTGTGCTCATCGGCCGGCCGCCTACTTGAGCACGATCGGGGTGACGGGGGATCCGGCGGAGTTGGTGACCTTCAGCCCCGGAGCACAGAACAGGAACTCCCACACCCCATCCGCCTCACAGTCCACCGCCAACTCCTCGAGATTGAACATCTCACCGAGCGTCAGACCCATGTCACGGATGACGACCTGATGGAACGGAATCGTGGCACCAGGAACCGGACTGGGCCACACCTCACCCGAATGATTGTCGATCGCCAACGCCGCCACCTCCCGGTCGTAGAGCCACTGACAGGTATCCAGACACGGACCCGGAGCGTTACCCAGGAAATGCTCACGGTCACCCTCGAGGAACCACCGGTAGGATCCGGTCCGCAACAACACCACATCACCGGACTCCACCCGCACCCCCTGACGCTGCTCCGCCGCCAACAGATCCGCCTCGGTGATCTCATACGAGTCCGCGAGCCGATCCACACCCTTGAGCCCGGCAATGTCGAGCAGAACCCCCCGCGAGATCAACCGATCGACCGCCCTGTGGAACGAATTACGAGACGCACCCACAAAGTTGTTGACCGCCCCCGCAGGCACATCGTTGTAGAACTTCCCGCCATACCCCACATGAGCGAGCCCATCCCACTGCGTCGCCGACTGCAGCCCGGTGATGATCATGTCGTCCGCCGAGATCAACCCATCCGCGGTCTTCGCCGTATCCGACGGCAGCAACGTCATGACGTGAATCGGATTGGTCCGCAACCCCCCACCCTTGAACGGGCCGTCCTTGTCGAACGGCATCCCCAGATCGAACGCCTTCCCGGTCCGCACCAACTGCGCCGCGGAAACCCGTTTCTCGGGGGTGACGAAGTTCAGCGTGCCGATCTCGTCGTCGTCGCCCCACCGCCCCCAGTTGTTCAGCTTCCGACCGAGTTCATGATGCGGCCAAACCTTGTCACCGCTGCCATCGCTCATGGTGTCGTCCTCCTCATCGGTGTGCCATGTAGTGCGTCACGCAATCCATCAGACTGCCGGGAATGTAGAAATCGGACCGATCCGT
>NZ_LTCZ01000037.1:0-34747 GCF_001583455.1 Rhodococcus sp. LB1
CCGGGGCGCCCCGGATTCGATCATGTCCAGCAGGTAGAACAAGGCGGTCGGGGCGTTGCCGATCGCGACGACGGCACCCTCGAGTTTGCTACCCCACAATTCGAGCGCGGCCGCCGAACGGGTGTTCCCGATCTGCTCCGCCAGCACCGGGACCCGGGGGTCGCGCAGCGTGCAGAGCACCTCGTTGTCCGCGGGGAGACGCTTCCGGGTCACGCCTGCCGCCACCATCTGCGCGTCGCACAGGATCGGGGCGCCGCCCGCCAGCGCGGCGCGGGCGGCCTTCACGACACCGGGGGTGAACGCGACGTCGTCCACGAGGTCGACCTGACCGCTCGCGTGGATCATGCGGACCACGGCCTGCGAGACGTCCTCGGGAAAGGCACTGAGATCCGCCTCGGCGCGGATCGTGGCGAAGGACTGGCGGTAGATCTCCGCGCCGTCTCGGATGTACTCGATCATCCGCTCACGATAGAGGCACCGCGGTCAGGGCCCCTCCACCCGGTAACCCGTCTCCGTGGCGACGACGTCGGCGACCTCCCCCTTGGGCCGCCCACAGCACCGCTCGCAGCCCGACCAGTGCTGCCGGCCCTCCACCGGGAGTTCGCCGCGCGCGACGGCATCCCGCGCGTCGGACCGCACGTCGGCGAGCGCCTTCTCGCATCCGGGTTGCCCGGTGCAGGCGCTGACGTACAGCCACGGTGAGTTCTCGTCGAAGATCAGGCCCATCGGGGCGAGGACCCGGACCACCTGCTCGGCGGACCACTCGTCGAGATCGCACAGCAACACCGATTTCCACGGCGTGACGATCACCGGCTTCTCGACCGCTGCGAGGAACTCCGCCAGCCGGGCGTCGAGGATCCCGAACGCGAGGCCACCGCCGAGGGTGACGTCGCCGTCCGGTTGGTCCAGCCACCCGATCGGCGGCCGATGCTCGTCGAACCCGCTCACCGGGTCGGCGGTCGGTGCGAGCGTCAACGCCGACAGGACCCGTTCGACCCCCTCGGCGATCTCGGACAGCCGCCAGTGCCGATCGCGCAGCTCCAGGAAGACGCGGGCAGCGTCGAGAAGCACCGTCACCGATTCCGTCGTGGTGATCCGGGCGCCGCTGTCGCGACCGGCGAGAACCAGGGCGACCTCCGTCTCGCTCACCGCATGGACGCCGAAATCGCCGCCGAGCGCCGAGACGTCGCCGCGCCCGTCGTCGAGGGTGAACAAGGTGCGCCCGGGCAGGTCCGCCAACGCGGCGTCCGCGCACAACGTCCGGTCGAGTTCGTCGACCAGATCCCGCAGGTCCGCGAGACCACCGATTCGGCCGGTCAGCGGCGAGACGAGGATGTTGCGGACCCGCTCGTGCGTCTCCGACGGCAGGAGACCTGCGTCGGCGAGCCGGCGGGCGAACTCCTGGGGGTCGCGGACCGCCCGCAATTGCGCGTTGCCGCGGGAGGTCAGTTCGATCTCGCCGTTCCCGAGGTCGCGGGCCGATTCCGCGAGGGTCTGCAGCTGGGTGGAGGTCAGCACACCTCCGGGGAGGCGCACCCGGGCGAGCGCGCCGTCCGCGGCCTGGTGGACCTGCAGCGCGCCGGGGCATGCATCGGGGCGGGAACGGGAGTCGACCATGGTCCCAGGTTACGTCCGGCCCCGGGTAGCATCTCCAGCACTTGCGACAGCAGGAGAGGAAGCCGGTGAAAATCCGGCGCGGTCGCGCCACTGTGAGCTCGCCGAAACCGGTGGGCGAGCCAGACCCTCACCTGCCGTCCTCCGACCTACGGTTCCGCACAGAACCACTGCCACGGGGCGCGACACCCCCAGGAAGGCTCGACTCGTGATCCTGCTGCTCTCCACCTCCGACACCGACCTGCTCAGCGCACGCGCCAGCGGGGCGGACTACCGCTGGGCCAACCCGGCACGGCTGCTGGTCGAGGAGGATCTGCCGGGACTGCTCGACGGCGCCGACCTGGTCGTGGTGCGCATCCTCGGCGGCCGCAGGGCGTGGGAAGAGGGCCTCGACACGGTCCTCGCCAGCGGACTGCCGGTGGTGGTCCTCGGCGGCGAGCACGCCCCGGACGCCGAACTGATGGAGTGCTCGACGGTCACCGCCGGTGTGTCGGCGGAGGCGCACAACTATCTCGCCGAGGGCGGCGCCGACAACCTCGCCCAGCTGCACCACTTCCTGTCGGACACCGTGCTGCTGACCGGACACGGATTCGAGGCGCCGATCCACCTGCCGAGCTGGGGTGTCGCGCCGTTCGCTCCCGATGCGAACCCGGACCGCCCCACGATCGCCGTTCTCTACTACCGCGCCCAGCACCTGGCCGGGAACACCCGCTACATCGAGGCGCTGTGCGACGCCGTCGACGCGGCGGGCGGCACCCCGCTGCCGATCTTCTGCGCGTCGCTGCGCACCGCCGAACCGGAGTTGCTGAACACGCTGCGCCGGGCGGACGCGATGGTGGTCACCGTGCTCGCCGCCGGTGGCACCAAGCCGGCCGGCGTCTCGGCCGGAGGTGACGACGAGGCGTGGGACGTCGCCGCGCTGGCCGCGCTGGACGTGCCGATCCTGCAGGGACTGTGCCTGACCAGCAGCCGTGAGTCGTGGGAGTCCAACGACGACGGATTGTCGCCGCTCGACGTCGCCACCCAGGTCGCGGTCCCCGAGTTCGACGGCCGGCTGATCACGGTGCCGTTCTCGTTCAAGGAGATCGACGCGGACGGTCTCTCCACCTACGTTCCCGACGCCGAGCGCGCCTCCCGGGTGGCGGGCATCGCCGTCCGGCACGCCCGACTCCGGCACATCCCCGCATCCGACCGCCGGATCGCTCTGATGCTGTCGGCGTACCCGACGAAGCACGCCCGAATCGGCAACGCCGTCGGTCTCGACACGCCGGCCAGCGCGATCCGGTTGCTCACCGAGATGCGGGCCGCCGGATACGACCTCGGCCCCGCGGACGGGCCGGATTCCGTGCCGGGTCTCGCGGCCCAGGACGGCGACGCGCTGATCCATGCCCTCATCGCCGCCGGCGGTCAGGATCCGGACTGGCTGACCGCGGAGCAGCTCGAGGGCAACCCGATCCGGATCTCCGCCGCCCGCTACCGCGAGTGGTTCTCGGCGCTGCCCGCCGAACTGCGCGAGGGCGTCGAGGAGCACTGGGGGCCGGCGCCGGGCGAACTGTACGTCGACCGCTCGCAGGATCCCGCCGGTGAAATCGTCATCGCCGCAATGCAGTTCGGGAATCTCGTGCTGATGGTGCAGCCGCCGCGCGGATTCGGGGAGAAGCCGGTCGCGATCTACCACGACCCGGACCTGCCGCCGAGCCACCACTACCTTGCCGCCTACCGGTGGATCGCCGCGGACGCCGCCGCCGGCGGTTTCGGCGCCGACGCCGTGGTCCATCTCGGCAAGCACGGCAACCTCGAATGGCTGCCCGGCAAGACACTCGGCATGTCCGCGTCGTGTGGCACCGACGCCGCACTCGGCGACCTGCCGCTGATCTACCCGTTCCTGGTCAACGATCCGGGGGAGGGCACGCAGGCCAAGCGCCGTGCCCACGCGACCCTCGTCGATCACCTGATCCCGCCGATGGCCCGCGCCGAGAGCTACGGCGACATCTCGCGGCTCGAGCAGCTCCTCGACGAGCACTCGAACATCTCCGCGCTCGACCCGTCCAAGCTGCCGGCCATTCGCCAGCAGATCTGGACGCTGATGCGCGCCGCCAAGATGGACCACGACCTCGGACTGGAGGAACGGCCCGACGAGGACGTGTTCGACGACATGCTGCTGCACGTCGACGGCTGGCTGTGCGAGATCAAGGACGTCCAGATCCGTGACGGCCTCCACATCCTCGGTGCGGCCCCCCGCGACGACGCGGAGGTCGAACTGGTGCTCGCGATGCTCCGTGCTCGGCAGATGTGGGGCGGCGAGCAGAACGTCCCCGGACTCCGCGAGGCGCTCGGCCTCAGCGAGGACGGCGACGAATCCCGTACCCGCGTCGACGACATCGAGCAGCAGGCGCACGCACTGGTGCAGGGCATGCACGACGCCGACTGGAACCCGGACGCCGCCGACACCCTCACCGACGACGCCACCGTCGCGAAGATCCTGCGCTTCGCCGCCACCGAGGTGGTGCCCCGGCTTCGCGAGACCGACAACGAGATCGCCCAGGTGCTGCACGCGCTCGACGGCGGATTCATCGCCGCCGGGCCGAGCGGTTCGCCGCTGCGCGGGCTGATCAACGTGCTCCCGACGGGCCGCAACTTCTACTCCGTCGACCCGAAGGCCGTGCCGTCCCGGCTCGCCTGGGAGACCGGCCAGGCGATGGCCGAATCGTTGCTGGACCGCTACAAGTCCGATCACGGAGAGTGGCCGCGCTCGGTGGGTCTGTCCGTGTGGGGCACGTCCGCGATGCGCACCTCCGGCGACGACATCGCCGAGGTCTTCGCGCTCCTCGGTGTGCGCCCGGTGTGGGACGAGGCGAGTCGCCGCGTGGTGAACCTCGAGGTGATCGACCTCGAGGAACTCGGCCGGCCGCGCATCGACGTCACGGTCCGGATCAGTGGCTTCTTCCGGGACGCGTTCCCGCACGTCCTGGCGTTGCTGGACGACGCCGTCCGGCTCGTCGCCGCGTTGGACGAACCGGCGGAGAGCAACTTCGTCCGCGCCCACGCGCAGGCGGATCTCGCCGAGCACGGCGACGAACGGCGCGCGACCACCCGCATCTTCGGGTCGAAGCCGGGCACCTACGGGGCCGGGCTGCTGCAGCTGATCGACTCCAAGAGCTGGCGCGGCGACGCCGACCTCGCCGACGTGTACACCACGTGGGGTGGTTTCGCATACGGCCGTGGACTCGACGGCGCCCCCGCCGCCGACGACATGCGGACCGCATACCGTCGAATCACCGTGGCGGCCAAGAACACCGACACCCGCGAACACGACATCGCCGACGCCGACGACTACTTCCAGTACCACGGCGGCATGGTCGCCACCGTGCGGGCGCTCACCGGAAAGTCGCCCGAGGCATACATCGGCGACAGCACCCGGCCCGAGTCGGTGCGCACCCGAACCCTGTCGGAGGAGACGTCCCGAGTGTTCCGCGCCCGCGTCGTGAACCCGCGGTGGCTCGAGGCGATGCGCCGCCACGGCTACAAGGGTGCGTTCGAGATGGCGGCCACCGTCGACTACCTGTTCGGATACGACGCCACCACCAACGTCGTCGCCGACTGGATGTACGAGAAGCTCGCCGAGTCCTACGTGCTGGACGACCAGAACCGCAAGTTCATGGAACAGTCCAACCCGTGGGCCCTGCACGGCATCGCCGAACGCCTGCTCGAGGCGGCCGAGCGGAACATGTGGGAGCACCCCGAGCAGCAGACCCTCGACGGCCTGCGGCAGGTGTACCTCGAGACCGAAGGCGAACTCGAAGGAGACTGACGAACCGTCCGGCTCCGCGGTTCGGTCTAGCATGGGCCCGGTGACCACAGAATTCGACCGGGTGTCGTCCGCGAAATATGTCCTGCTCACCACGTTTCGGAAAGACGGCACCCCGGTGGCGACACCGCTGTGGGCCGCCGCCGACGGTGACCGCCTGCTGATGTGGACGGTCACCGACTCCTACAAGGTCAAACGTATCCGCCGCAACCCGGAGGTGACGGTGGCCGCGTGCGATGCTCGCGGCAAGCCGAAGGGACCCGAGGTTCCCGCCCGCGCGGTCATCCTCGACGCCGCCGGCACCGATCACACGCGGGACGTGATCGCCCACAAGTACGGCATCCTCGGCTGGCTCACGATGAAAGGCAGCCTCCTGCGCCGAGGAAAGACCGGCACCATCGGACTCGCCGTCACGGCCGACGACCGGCGTGGGTGACCGGATATTCGAGGGTCGATTCGGCGCGCCCACCTAGGGGTCGATGTGCTCACCCTCGGGTGAGTGAAGGTGACCCCAGGGGGCCTGGTGGCGTTTAGGTGCGGGGATCACGGTGGGTATGTCCCGTAGACGGGAGTATCACCATGAACCACCACATCGCCCTGCGTCGTCGCCTTGACCGATCAATGCGATCGCGGCGCGTGAACGTCCCACGTAAGGGCACGCACGCCGTCGTCATCGGCGGCAGCATCGCCGGGCTGCTCGCGTCCCGCGTCCTGGCGGACTACTTCGGTACGGTCACGATTTACGAGAAAGATCACCTGGTCGACAGCGCCGAGCCTCGTATGGGAGTTCCGCAGGGCCGTCACGTCCACAGCATCTGGAAGCGCGGCCTGAGCCTGATGGAGGAGTCCTTCCCCGGTCTCACGTCCGAACTGATCGAGGGAGGATCGGCCGAAGTCGAAATGACGTCGGACTTCGCCTGGTACCACCGCGGCGTGTGGAAGCTGCGGGTACCGAGCGGGATCTTCATCACCTGCCAGACCCGACCGTTCCTCGAATGGCACATCCGTCGGCGGGTGCGCGAGATCTCCAACATCGATCTCGTCGATCGTTGCTACGTCAAGCGATTCGTCGCCGACGCCACGGCGCAGCGGGTCACCGGGGTGGCGGTCCAGTCGCGCCGAGCCGGCGCCACCGAGGAGATTGTGTCCGCCGACCTGGTGGTCGATGCGAGTGGTCGCGGCTCCCGGACGCCGCGCTGGCTCGAGGAGTTGGGGTACGGCCGACCCGAGATGTCGGTCATCGACGTCGATGTCGGCTACGCGACACGCTTCTATGCCCGGCCGCCGCTCGACGATTGTCCGTGGAAGGCACTGATCGTCGCACCCACACCGCCGGACGGAACACGGTTGGGTGTCATCTTCCCTGTGGAGGGGCAGCGCTGGATCGTGATGCTCGGCGGCTGGAACGGTGATCACCCGCCGCGCGACGATGATGGCCTTCTCGAGTTCGCGCGCAACCTCGAGGCGCCCGACATCTACACGTTCATGCGCGAGGCGGAGCCCTTGACACCGATCGCGGGGTACAAGTTCCGCGCCAACGTCCGCAGGCACTATGAACGGATGCGCCGTTTCCCGGGCGGTCTGATCGTGCTCGGCGACAGCCTGTGCAGCTTCAACCCGATCTACGGCCAGGGAATGACGACCAGCGCCCTCGATGCGATGACGTTACGGGAATGTCTCGAACGGGCTGTCCACAAGGGTGAGAGCTTCGATGCGATGGCCCACCACTTCCTGAAGAGGGTGCCGAGGAGGCTCGAGGCGCCGTGGCGGATGGCCGCCGGCGAGGACATGAACTGGCCTGGAACACAGGGTGATGCGCCGTTCGGAACCCCCTTCATGAACTGGTACTTCGGAAGGGTGCACGCTTTGGCGGCGCGTGATCCGGAGGTGCTGGTCCGTTTCGTGCGTGTGGCGAACATGATCGATTCGCCGGTCCGGATCTTCCACCCCAGAGTCCTGGCGCCGGTCTTCACCCGATCGACGCGGGTCGCGCCGAGTCCGTGACCCCAACGCCCTGTGGGAGCGGCATTCCTCGCACTTAAGAGGTGAGCCATACCTAAGTTGTTGGTAGGGTTCGCGCGTGCCCACAGAACATGACCTCTCGGCAGTCCGTGGCTTCACCCGCATTCCGCGTGAGCGGTCTGCAGCTGTCACCTTCGTCGCCCTGCTCCTGGGCGTGTAGCTGCTGGCTGCCTGCGGATCGGCGACCGGCGAACCCGACTCCAGCGCCGCGCCCGGCGAGACGTACACCGTCGAGCACGTCTACGGCACCGAGGTCCCGCGAAATTACGAACGGGTCGTTTCGGTCGGCTACACCGACGATCAGACGATGCTCGCGGTTGCGTCAAACCCGTGGGCATGGTCGACCAGTATCCGGCCGGCGACACCCCGGACCGCAAAATCTCCTGGCCGTGGGTCGCGGAGCGGTGGGCAGGAACGGTGCCCGAGGTGGTCATGACCAACGGCGAATCGTTGAACTTCGAGAAAGTCGCTGCGCTGCAGCTGGATCTGATCGTCGGTGTGTACTCCGACATCACCGAAGGCGACTACCAGCGACTGAGCGCGATCGCCCCCACCGTTGCATGGGCGCCGGACGTCGCCGACCCTTTCGCGGCCCCCTGGCAGGACACCGCCCGCCAGATCGCGAAGGCCCTCGGCAAGGAAGACGAAGCCGAGGCGTGTATCGCCGAGATCACCGATGGCATCGCCCAGGCGAAGGTCGATCATCCCGAGTTCGGGGGCCAACGGGCTGTCGCGTTCAGTTGGTACGACGCTGCCCTCGCCCCGTTCGCGTCGACCGACGTGCGCGGGAAGCTGCTCACCGACCTCGGCTACCAGCAGGTTGCCGAAATCGACCAGGCGGCCGGCGACAAGTTCTACACCACTCTGTCGCCGGAGCAGGCCCACCTGATCGACGTGGACCGGGCCTTCTTCATCGGGGACGCCGCCGACCGCGCCGCGCTGGAGGCCGATCCGATGTTCACCTCGCTGCCGATCTACCGCGACGGCCGCGTCACGTTCTTCGCCGACTCCGAAGACCCGCCGGTGGGCGCTGCGCTGTCGCAGAGCACAATCCTGTCCCTGCCCTACGCCATCGATCAGGTTTCGTGATCGGCTGAACAAGCCGACAACGTTGCGGTCACGAGTATGCCGTCGCAGACACGCCATTCGGAGGGGCGTCCCTATGTCGTCGCCCATGTTGCGGTCGCCCTGGACGGGGCCTCGACGGGCTTCGAGCCGGATGTGGGCCGGTTCTACGAACTCGCCGCGACCTGGAGCGAAGACGTGACCCCGGTGGGGGCGGACACGATTCTGGCGCAGGAGCACGCGTTGGCTGCCGCTCCCCGCCCCGGGCCGGTCGAAGGCGGGCCGCTGCTGGCCGTTGTCGACAGCCGGGGACGCGTCGGGGACTGGGTGTGGGAGGCGCTGCGGGACATCGGACACTGGTCGGGGTGCTCGCGTTGCACGCCGAGGCCACGCCGCTCGCGGCGGTGGCCGGGCGGTGCCGGAGTTGGTGACAGGTACCGAACGCGTGGATCTGGCTGCTGCGCTGAAGATCCTCGGCGGGCGCGCCGGCGTGGATGTCGTGCGGGTGGATAGCGGGGGTGCGCTGATCGGCGCTCTGCTCGGCGCGGGATTGCTGGATGAGGTGAGTCTGCTCGTCCACCCCCGGCTTCCCGGTGTGCGCACAGATCGTCTGTGGCACGGATCGGCACCGGCAGCGATCCGATTCGACTCATCGCGAGCCGTGCATTCGACGACGGCCTCGTCTGGCTCCGCTACCGGCCCGCGCGATGAGGGAGCGGGTCGGCTTCTCGCGGAACGGGTATGCGGTACCGCATCTTCGGTGAACGGTCAGGCGAGTGCGCGGAGGTGCTCGGCGATCATCCGCTGAGCGGTTTCCGGGGTGTCGGTGTCGCCGAGCAGGACGTGCATGGCCGCGCCGTCGACGAGTGCGTGCAGGCGCATCGCCTCGGTGTCGACGTCGGTGTCGGGTGCGATCAGGGCCCGTTGGGCGAGGCCGGTCAGGATCGCGGCGCAGGCACCACGGAGTTGCCGTTGGGCGTCGAGGGCGATGTCTTTCAGTAGGGGATGGGCGGGGCTTTCCGCGACGAGGGCGAGGTTCACTTCCATTTCGCAGCGTCGGCGGTCGTCGAGCGGAAGAACTTCGTCCAGCACCGCGAGGGCGCGCTGCCACGGGTCGGTGATCGAGGCGTGGGCCTGTGCTCGTTCGCGGACACGCGTTGCGACGAGCCGCATCGAATAGGCGAGGAGTTCGGCCTTGCTCGCGAACACGTGTCGGAGCGATCCGCTCGAGATTCCGGCCTCGGCGGCCACATCGCGTACGGAGACGGCGCCGATGCCCTCGCGTTGGATCACCCGCCACACGGCCTCGGCGATTTCCTGCTGCCTTCGGTCGTGGTCGATGAGCTTCGGCACGCCTCCATGTTAACACGGTCGTGCTAGCATGCCCCTTGTTGGCACGATCGTACTAACAAGTACTGAAGGGGCTGAAGGCATGACGTCGCAACTGTCGAGTTCCCACCGCCATGCAGCGCTCGACGTCATGCGCGGTGCGGCCATCCTGGGCACTCTCGCCACCAACATCTGGATCTTCACCAACGTCGAGGGTCTGGTGGGGTACATCGACGGCACCGGAAGAGCCACCGGCGGCTGGGCCCCCGTGCAGGCTGTGCTGCAGCAGTTCGCGCAGGGCAAGTTTCTCGGCCTGCTCACCATCATGTTCGGCATCGGACTGGTGATCCAGCAGCGTTCCGCGCAGCGACGGGGCCGGCGGTGGCCGGGTGGCTACCCGTGGCGCGCGGGGCTGCTGATGCTCGACGGAGCACTGCACTTTCTGCTGTTCACCGATTTCGACGTCCTGACCGGATACGCCCTCACCGGATTGATCGTCGCCTTCATCCTGACCACAGGCATTCGCGCGCAACGCGTCTGGATGGCGTGTGCGGTGACCGTCCACGCGGCGATGCTGGGCCTCGTCGTCGCGGCGTTGTCCTCGGCGCCCGTACGAGAGCCTCAGCCGCTGTCGCCGAACCCCTATGCGGACGGCAGCTTCTGGGATCTCGTCGTCTTCCGCGTCGACCACGCGTTGCTGTTCCGGCTCGAGGTGCTCTTCATCCTCCCGCTGTCGATCGCCCTGTTTCTCGTCGGCGCACACCTCTACGGTGCGCGCGTCCTCGACCCGGACCGCGGCGACTTGCGTCGCCGACTGATGGTCGCGGGCCTGGCAATCGCACTTCCGCTGGACTTCGCGCTCGGATTGTTCGGCGGAGACGCAGGCCTGATCCTCGGCAGGTACGGGACCGCTCCGGTGGTGGCGTTGGGGCTACTCGCCGCGATCGCGCACCGCTACGCGGGCGGGCGCGAACCCGGCCCGGCCGGCCGGGCGCTCTCGGGAGTCGGCCGCACTGCGCTCAGTTGCTATGTGCTGCAGAACATCCTGTGCTCGATCGTCTGCTACGGCTGGGGATTCGGCCTCGCGGCCCGGTTGAACGGCGCCACCGTCGTTCCCGCGACCATCGTGTTGTTCGGTGCCGTCTCGGCCACCCTGATCGTCGTGTCACGCCTGTGGTTGCGGCGGTTCGATCGGGGGCCACTCGAATGGCTCACGCACCGGGGCTACCAACGTCTCACCCGGGCGGACAGGAACGGAGTCACCGCGCCAGCAGTGTCGTCCATTCCTTGAACTCGAGGGCGTACGACGGTGCGGGCGTCGTCACGGAGGGGCACGGCTGTCGCCGGGTCGCCAACTCCACCAACGACTTCGCTGCCCGCATCACGCTGACGTGGTGATGCCGGGAGACGTCGAGCAGCTCCTCGAACGCCTCGGCGTCGCCGTAACCGCGGGTCGCGATGAGGATGCCTTTCGCGGTGGCGAGAACCTCGCGTCCGTCGGGGTGACGGTGCGGAATCGAATGTGCGGGCGGTGCGGCCTCGAGTACGTCGTTCGACACTGTGATCTCCTGGATTGTGGTGCTTCGCTGATGTCTCGGCGCGGTCATACCGCTGCCACCATCAGGGCCGTGGCGAGGACGACGATCAGTCCTCCTGTCGCGGCGGCGAGAACTGAACCGGTGATGATGCCGATTCCGGTGGCGCAGACGAGGCAGACGAACGTCGTCAGTGCCACGTCGGCGAGAGCAAACCGTCTCGTGACCTTGGTGTGGTCGTGAAGCAGTTCGCGGGTGGTGGTATCGGAGTGCATGAAACCTCCTGGTCAGACGGGCAAGGGACGTACTCGGCGCATGCGCCGGTCACGCGGCGCTACGGTGAGTTTCGGCCCCGTTCTCTGGAGACCTGAATATGACATGCGCGGCGAAACGGCTCTGGAGTGAGCAATCTCATATGCGCGATGTCTGCAGCATTTATAACGGAAACAGTACGGGCTGTCACCTAGACGAGCGTCCGCATAGGATCCGCGCCTCAGAGCGCCTTGCTGACCGACGACATGTGGAAGTCGGGGACACGTAACGGCGGCATCGCGGTCCGGGTGAACCAGTCCTTCCATTCCCGGGGCAGCGTCCGCTCGGTGGCTCCGCCCTGGGTGACCCTCCGCAGCAGGTCGAGGGGGCTCTCGTTGAACCGGAAGTTGTTCACGGCGCCCGTGACCTTCCCGTTCTCGACGAGGTAGACACCGTCCCGCGTCAGTCCCGTGAGCAGCAGGGTGGCGGGGTCGACCTCCCGGATGTACCAGAGGGTGGTCAGCAGCAACCCCCGTTCGGTCTCGGCCACCATCTGGTCGAGCGACACCGAGCCGCCGGCGTCGAGGATCAGATTGTCGCCGGGCACGGTCACGTCGGCACCGAATTCCTTCGCCGCCGCCCGCGGGTACGCGAGCGCATTGACGGTGCCGTCACGGATCCAGTCGACCCGGCCCGCGTCCATCCCGTTGTCGAAGACGGACACGGATTCGGACGACGACCCGGTGACGACGAACGGTGTGTATTCCACGCCGAGCGCGGCCGGATCGGAATAGAGGGTGAGGGGAAGTGCACTCAGCTTCTCCCCGATGCGGGTGCCGCCGGGCGCAGACAGGGCGGAGTGCCCTTCTTCCGCGGCCCGGCCTTCCATGGTCCACATGAGGTAGATCATGAGGTCCGCGACTGCGGACGGCGGCAGGATCGTCTCGTAACGGCCCGCGGGCAACTCCACCCGGTTGCGGGCCCAGTCGAGGCGTGTCGAGAGGTCCTGGAGCAACTTCACGCTGGCCACATCCGTGAAATCCTTGGTGCTGGTGCCCACCCAGGCGCTGGCGTCGCCGCGTTTGCCGTTGATCTCGACCGACCCGGTCGGCTGGGCGAACCGGCGCCGGATCCCGGTCGACGTACCCAGCCAGGTCGTGTGCAGCTGGTGGTGGGCGAAACCGTAGAGCTGGTCGCTGCCGTCGAAGCCCATACTCAGATCCTGGGCGAGTTGTTCGAACGCGCCGATCTCGGTGCGCTCCGCCGAATCGTCCCACCGCTCGTCGGTGTCGGTACCGGTGAGCAACGGCATCGCGTCGGACGCGGGTGTGGCTGCGCGGGCGGCGATTTCGGCCGAGCGGACCACGCCGTCGATGTCGGCGGCGTCGACGGACGCGGACGTGACGATGCCGACCTTCGCGTCCTCGCCGGCCCGGACGATCGAGATGACGGTCCAGCTGCGCGACGTCGACACGCCGTTGGTGGTCATCGAGTTGCCCGCCCACCGCAGGGACGCCTCGCTGGCATCGGTGACGATCACGATGGTTTCGTCCACGGTGGCCCGGGCGAGGACCTGCTCGACGAGCTGCTGCGGTGCGATCATCGGCCGCCTTCCGTCCGAGTGTTCAGTACGTTGACGCCGCGGAAGAGTGCCGACGGGCAGCCGTGGCTGACGGCTGCGACCTGGCCGGGCTGCGCCTTGCCGCAGTTGAAGGCGCCGCCGAGCTGCCACGTGGAGCGGCCGCCGACGGCGTCCATCGAACCCCAGAAGTCCGTGGTCGTCGCCTGGTACGCGACGTCGCGGAGTTGGCCGTCGAGTTTCCCGCCGCGGATGCGGTAGAACCGCTGACCGGTGAACTGGAAGTTGTAGCGCTGCATGTCGATCGACCAGGATTTGTCGCCAACGACGTAGATGCCGTCTTCCACACCGGAGATCAGGTCGTCGGTGCTGCGATCGGCGTCGGGATCGGGTTGCAACGACACGTTGGCCATCCGCTGGATGGGGACGTGGTGTGGCGAGTCGGCGTACGAGCAGCCGTTGGAACGCTCCAGCCCGAGCCGGGGCGCGAACGCCCGGTCGAGTTGGTAGCCGACGAGAATCCCGTCGGCCACCAGGTCCCAGGACTGGGTTTCGACGCCTTCGTCGTCGTAACCGACTGTGGCGAGACCGTGCCGTTCGGTCCGGTCGGCGGTCACGTGCATGATCGGCGTCCCGTAGCGCAGGGTGCCGAGCTTGTCGGGGGTGGCGAACGACGTGCCGGCATATGCGGCCTCGTAGCCGATGGCGCGGTCGTACTCGGTGGCGTGCCCGATGGATTCGTGGATGGTCAGCCACAGGTTGGTCGGGTCGATCACGAGGTCGGTGGGACCGGGCACCACGGTGGGGGCCTTCACCTTCTCGGCCAGCAGGTCCGGGATCCGGGCGAGTTCGTCGGTCCAGTTCCACACCCCGTCGCCGGCGACGTACTCCCATCCGCGGCCGACGGGGGGAGCGAGGGTGCGCATCGTCTCGAACACGCCGGCCGACTGGTCGACGGTGGTGGCTTCGAGTTGCGGATGCAGCCGCACCCGCTGCTGCACGATGGACGAGCCGGCGAGATCGGCGTAGAACGTCTGCTCCTTCACCTGCAGGCATCCGGCGGTGACGTGGTCGACGCCGTCGGAGGCGAGGAGCCTGCGGGAGTATTCACCGAGCAGCGAGATCTTGTCCGAGGCGGGAACTTCGAACGGATCGACGTCGTAATCGGACACCCAGCGGACGTCCGCGTGCACTGGTTCGGCGGCGAGTTCGACGTGCTCCCGGTTCAGTCCACGCAACGCGCGGGCGACGGCGACGGCCTGGTCCGCGGTCGCGGCGGCGGTCGCCGGGGTCAGCTCGGCATGCGAGGCGAAACCCCAGGTGCCGTCGACGACGACCCGCACCGCGAAGCCGAGTTCGCTGGTGTCCACCGCCGACTGCACTTCGCCGTCGCGCAGCCGCAGCGACTGGCTGGTGAGCCGATGCACCCGCAGGTCGGCGTGCGACGCGCCCGCCGCACGGGCAGCGGCGAGCGCCGCGTCCGCCAGCGAACGCAGGGGGAGGGCAAGGAATTCCGGATCAACCTGTCGTGGAGCCGTCACCTGGACCACCGTAGTCGGTCGCTCAGCCGAATTGCTGCCAACCCAACCGGATCACCATCGCGATCACCACGATCAGCAGGGTGATCCGGACGAATCCGGCGCCCTTGCTCAGGGCCATCCGCGAACCGGTGATCGCGCCGATCACGTTGCAGACCGCCATGCCCAGGCCGAGTGCCCACAGCACGTGGCCGGTGGCGGCGAAGAACACCAGCGCACCGAGATTCGATCCCAGATTGATCACCTTCGCCATCGCCGCGCTGCGCACGAATTCCGTGCCCAGGAACGTGGCGAAACTGATGATGAGGAATGTCCCGGTGCCCGGCCCGAACAGTCCGTCGTAGAACCCGAGGAGACCGGCGGACAGCAGGACGACCGCGATTACCTTCCGCCGTGTCGGTGGATCCTTCGCCAGCGTGGTCCCGAGCTGCGGACGGATCGTCACGAACACGGCGACGCCGACGAGCACCGCCATGATGAGCGGGATGAAGACGTCCTTGTCGATGCGCGAGACCGTTGCCGCGCCGAGCGCGGACGCCACCGCCGCGAGCAGACCGGCGGGAACCAGCAGCTGCCAGTTCATGGGGATGCGGCGCGCGAACGTGACGACGGCGGCGGATGTGCCGGTGAACGCGGTGAGCTTGTTGGTGGCCAGTGCCGCCTGCGGCGTCAGCTGCGGTGCGACGAGAAACAGTGCGGGAATGAGGATCAGTCCGCCGCCGCCGACGACGGCATCAACCCATCCGGCGGCCGTCGCAGCGGTGAGAAGAAGCGCCCAGTCACCCACATTCATGGTGCAGACTCAACCACACCCACCCTGAGGTACTTACGCTGTGCACATGCGGAGGTTCAGTCTGTGGCTGCGAGGAAAGCCGACGGTTGCGGACTCGATGTTGGCGGCGATCCTGTTCACCCTCGAGGTGTTCGTGTTCACCGCGTCGGGAGACCGCTCGCCGTGGGTGCAGCTGGTGATGGGTTTCCTGCTGTGCCTGCCGATCGTGTGGCGTCGCAAGTATCCGCGGGCGGCGGCCGGTGCCGTTCTGGTGGTGTCGATCACGATCACGTTCATCAGTTACTCGATCGGTGACCTCGACGCCGAGCATCCCGGTCTGCTGGCCCTCGCCGTTGCCCTCTACACGCTCGTCGCCTACGTCGACCGCCGGACCGCCGCGGTGTACGCGGCAGGCCTCGCAGTGGATTCGGCCCTGTCGATCTGGTTGCTGGAACAGGAACTGCTGGCGGCCGGACTGTTCTCGGTCCTCGTCTTCGCACTCTCCTGGATCACGGCGGAGTTCCTCGGCGCCCGCCGGGCCTACGACGAGGAGGTCGCCGCGCGCCTCGTCGTCGCCGACTACGACCGGGATCGTCGCGCCGAGGACGCGGTGGCGGCCGAGCGGACCCGGATCGCCCGGGAATTGCACGACGTCGTCGCGCACGCGGTGAGCGTGATGATCGTTCAGGCCGACGGCGCGTCCTATGCCTTGAAGAGCAACCCCGACATCGCGAAGCAGGCACTCACCAACATCGCGAGCACCGGGCGGGAGGCTCTGGCGGAACTGCGGCGCACCGTCTCACTGCTGCGCACCGAACCGGCGACCGACGACATGCCCCAGCACGGCACGGCCGGCCTCGCCCGGGTGGTCGACATGATGCGCAGCGCCGGACTGCCCGTGGAACTCGAGCTGACGGGAGAGTTGGACGACATCAGCCCCGCGGTCAGCCTCGGCGTGCACCGGCTGGTTCAGGAATCGCTGACGAATGTGCTGCGGCACGCCGGGGAACGTCCGCGCGCGAAGGTGCGGGTGCGGCGCCGCGAGACGGACGTGCTCGTCGAGATCACCGACAACGGCAACTCGTCCGGGCAGTTCTCGCTCGGATCGGGCAACGGGCTGCTCGGTATGCGAGAGCGGGTCGCCGTCCTGCACGGCACCCTCGAGGCGGGACGGCAGACCGACGGCAGTTGGCGGGTCACCGCGGAGTTGCCGCTCGAGCTGGAGGACTGAGCGGACCCGGTCACTCCGTCTCCGGTGGCGCTGCTTCCTCCGGCTGGTCGAGGACGCTGACGGTGACGCCGTAGGGGAGGAACCGCACCGACCGGTGGGGATCCGTGTTGTGCTTGTGCGCGCGGAGCGCATCGAGTTCGGTGGCATACACCTGCTCGACACGTGCGACGCCCTCGTCGTCGAGCGTGTAGATCGCCCACACACCGTCACCGGTCTCGCCGGCGGTTTCCGGCTTCGACGCGCCGCGCGGCGAGCGGGCGAAGTCCGCGAACACGCCCGTCCACGGAATCTGAGAATCCGCCTGGTCCAGGAACCTGACGATCCGGTCCTTGACGCCCTGCAATTCCTCGCCGGCCTCACGGATCACGCGGTCGAGATCGTCGGGGTCGAACCCGAACGGCCTGTTGTCGCCCATCACTGTCTCCTGACTTCGGCGGGACATCTCCAGTGTGGGATCGGCATCCGCGGCCACAGAACAGGGCCTCCTCCCGCGGGACCTCAGGCGTCCGATGCGGTGTAGACGCGATCACCGCCGACATAGGTCAGGACCGCCCGGCTCCCGCCGATCTCGTCGGCAGTTCCCGTGAACGGATCCCGGTCGAGGACCACCAGGTCGGCGAGCTTGCCCACCTCGATGCTCCCCGTGTCGTCGAGGTGGTTCACGTACGCGGACCCGGCGGTGTAGGCGGTGAGTGCGGCCGTGAGGTCGATTCTCTGCTCCGGGAGGAACACCGGGCGCCCCTGCCCGTCCCGGCCCGGCAGTACGCGATTGACCGCGACATGGATGCCGTGGATCGGGTCGGCGCTGCTGACCGGCCAGTCGCTGCCGGCTGCCAGCGTTGCGCCCGAGCGCAGCAAGGAACCGAAGGGATACTGCCGACGGGAGCGTTCGTCCCCGAGGAACGGAATGGTGAGTTCGTCCATCTGCGGTTCGTGGGCTGCCCACAACGGTTGCATGTTGGCCGTGACGCCGAGCGCGCGGAAACGGGGGATGTCGCCCGGGTCCACGACCTGCAGGTGGGCGAGGTGCGGCCGGGTGTCGCGGAATCCGTTCGTCGTCCGAGCGGCGTCGACCGCGTCGAGCGCATCGCGCACGGCCCGGTCGCCGAGCGCGTGGAAGTGCACCTGAAATCCGAGGGCGTCGAGCTCGGTGACGTAGCCGCGCAGCTCGTCCGGGTCGACGAAGCTGGTTCCGGAATGGGCTGTCGCGCAGCCACATCCATCCAGATACGGGGAGATCATGGCCGCCGTGCGGGATTCGGCGACACCATCGAGCATGATCTTGACGGTGTCGGCCCGCATCCTCCCGACGCGGAGAAGGGACCGTCGCCGGAGCAGGTCGGGGATCTGCTCGGCGCCCCGATCGCGATCCCACCACAGGGCGCCCGCAACCCGCGCCGTGAGGGAGCCGTCGCCGGCCGCGGTCAGGTAGGCGTCCGAGACATCGGAGATCCCGGAGGTGTCGCCCAGTAGCGCGTCCTGCCACGCGGTGATGCCGAGCGAATGCAGGTGCTGCTGGGCGTGGAGCAGTGCCTTCAGCCGGTCGTCGGGGGTGTGCTGCGGGGTATGGCAGCCGACCAGCTCCATCGCAGACTCCTGGAGCATGCCGGTCGGCGCGCCGTCGGCGTCGCGTTCGATACGTCCGCCGACGGGATCGGGGGTGTCTCGGGTGATGCCCGCGATGTCCAGAGCTCTCGTGTTGGCCCATGCCCCGTGGTGGTCGCGGTTGGGCAGAAACACCGGCCGATCCCGCACGACGGTGTCGAGGAGTTGCGCGGTGGGTGTGCCCCCGTCGAACGCCTCCATCGACCACCCGCCGCCGACGATCCACGGCAACTCCGGGTGTGCGACGGCGTAGCTGCGGATGGCGGCGAGGGTGGCGGCGGCGTCGGTGGTGCCGGTGAGGTTGCAGCGGGCGTACTCGAGGCCGGCCACCACGGGATGGATATGCGCGTCCTGGAAGCCGGGCAGTAGCAGCCTGCCGGTGAGGTCGACGACCTCGGTGCGGGTGCCGATCAGCTCCCGGACCTCGTCGTGGCCGACGGCTGATATCCGGCCACCGGTGACGGCGACCGTCGTGGCGCGGCTGCGGGCCGGGTCCAGGGTGGCAATCGATCCGCCGGTGAAGACCAGATCTGCGGGTTCTGTTGACATCGAAAATCTCCTGTCGGGAAGTGCTGTCGTCGGTGTTCGGATCAGGTTGTGTCGCGCTGATCGGTCAGGGGGTGGTCACGGGAACTTCGGTGGGCGCGCCGAGCAGGTTGGCGTCGTCGGCATCCGTTCCGCGGCCGGTGACGAAATAGGGCGACCGACGGACCCACTTCGCGTGCGCGGCCACCACCAGCCCCGAGATCAGGATGAGGACCGGGAACAGCAGCTGAAACCAGCCGTTGGTCGCACTGAATTCGAGATGATCTGCCGAGGTGTAGAAGATCCAGCCCAGGTAGCCGCCCAGGGCCAGCAACACAACGGCGCTGAGTGCGGGAAACACCACCGCGCGCAGTCCCTCCCACGGATGCTCGCGCAGGAGGCCGCGGAACCGGACGGCGGCGGCGAGTGCCGTCAGGCCGTACCAGACGGCGACCACCAGGCCGATCGAACTGATGCCCGCACCGAGAAGGTCGCTGAGCTTGGGGATGACCGTGGCCAGCAGCGCGACCACGGCGGAGATGGCGCCGAGCAGCACGGTACCGGCCGCCGGGGTTCCGAAACGGGGATGGATGCGGGTCCACACCGGGCCGAGAGTGCGGTCCCGGCCCATTGCGAACAGTCCACGCGCGCTGGGTATCACGGTGGCCTGGAGCGATGCGACGACGGAGAACATCAGCGCCACCACGGGGAGCGCGGCCAGCGGCTGCCGGGCGAGTGCCTCGCCGAGAAACGCGAGCCCGACGGTCCCGTTGTCCGCCAGTTCCGCGGGGGTGAGGACGCGTTGGAACGCCACCGCACCGAGCAGGAACAGACCGAGGACCAGGAAGACGGTGATCACTCCGGCACGGGACGCGTCGCGCGGGTCGCGCACCTCCTCGCTCACGCTGAACGCCGCTTCGAAACCCCAGTAGAAGAAGACCGCGATCACCATGCCCTGAGCCAGCACGGCGAACGACGGAATTGCAAAGGGATCGAACCAGGAGAGGGAGAACGGCTGGGCCCCGGCAAACAGCCCGTACGTGCAGAAGCCGATCAACACGACGTACTCGAAGACGAGGAGATACTTCTGCAGCCGTGCCGCGACCGCGACACCGCGGACGGCGGTGAATGTCACCGCCCCCAGGATCGTCAGCCCGAGCATCGTGGACTGCAGCGTGGAGTCGGGATCGAGAGTGAGCCCGCCGATGCTGTGCAGGCCGGCCATGCCGGCGAGTTGCAGGATCGCCGACCCGGCGATCGCGGTGGTGTAGGCCATGAACACGACAACAGCAATGATCGCCATCCAACCGGTGAGGAATCCCAGCCACGGGCTGAGGGTGCGGCCTACCCAGACGTAGCTGTTGCCGCAATTGGGTTCGACCCGGTTGAGCCGGGCGTATCCGCTGGCAATTCCCAGAATCGGGACGAATGCCAGTAACAGCACCACCGGCATCTGGAGACCGACCACGGCGGCGATGACTCCCAAGCCGACACCGATGCTCGTGGTCGCCGCGGTACTCGAGGCGGCGATCGCAATTCCGTCGATGACGCCGAGCGATTTGCGGAGAGCCATCGCCCTCGGCGCGTCGGCCGCGCCGTTGTTCACTGCTGCCATGTGTGCGTCGCTTTCGCTGGAGGGATGGGGAGGGACGAGAGGCCACGACCGATCCGAATTCTCGTGCCCGCGGCCTGGGGCTTCGCTCCCTGCCTGTGACATGCAACACCGTCGTCGTTTACAGCGTCAACGGTGTTGGCATAAGCTTCGGGTCGACGGAAGGAGCCGGGAATGGCGAAGCAGGTGGTCTCGGACTCGGCCCGGAAGAGGCGCAGGCCGACGAAGCAGGGTGCAGTTCTGTCGGAGCAGCTGATCATGGAGACGGCGCTGCGGCTGCTCCGCCACCACGGCAGTGCCGGTCTGTCCGTCCGCCGCCTCGGGGCAGCGCTCGGGGCCGACCCCAGCACCCTGTACCGGTACTTCCGCGGCATCGACGACCTGACGTTGGCGATCGCCGACGAGCTGATCGGCCGGTCGTTCCGCGGGTGGGAACCCACCGGGGACTGGTGGCGGGACCTCTACTCTCTCGGAATACGTTCGCATGCAGCGTATCTGGATCATCCCCAGGCGGCAGTCCTGTCGGCCAGCCGCGTCAGCGGTCGCACCTCGGAGAAAGCGGCCGTCGACACGATCCTCGGAATACTGCGCGAGGCAGGGTTCCCCGACGGCGCAGCGGTGCGCCTCTACCGTGCGTTCGTGGACCAGATGCTGGCCTTCGCCGCCCTCGACGGAGCCGAACTCGCGCTACCCGAGGACGTCCGTGAGTCCGATCGGCAACTGTGGCGATCCTCCTACGCGCAACTGCCGGCCGAGACGCATTCGCACATCGCTGCGACCGCGGGTCTACTCGTCGACCTCTCCGACCGCAGCGCCTATCCCGACGCACTCGAACTGCTCCTCGACGGCGCTCGCGCCCTGCTTCACCGACTCGACGCGAAGCGAGAATCGGCGACGTCGTGACAATCACTCGGCTCGAATCGTGGCCGAACGGGCCGGGAAGCGGCCGGATTACCTGGGAGCATCCCGGAGCTCGATGACGAGCGGCCGACCTGTGTCGAACCAGTACCGGTGCAGGTCCTTGATCTTCGCGCGTGTAGGCAACCCGCGTAGATGCACGGCGCATTCGCCATAGTCGAACACATTGACCGTCTCACAGAGAGCGTCCCGGGCATCGTCGAGCTCCGCACGATCGGTGATTTCTCGCGCGAGTCCTTCGAACCAACCCGTCGGCATCCGCAGCCGAAGCCGTGGGTTCCCACGAATGTTCCATACCCAGCCTGCGACGAAATCCGGGCGCGTCATCGCCAACGCGGGTGGCAGAAGAGAGACCAGGTAGGCACGGTCATCGCGTTGGATCACCCGAATGCACTTTCGCCGCTGTTTGCCGGTCTTGCGCCCAGTCGTCGTCAGTACTGCAAATCCCGTCGGGGGTCGCACGAGGAAGCCCGGCAGCATCAGGGCACTGAGGACTGCCCCATTCCGAGCCGTCCGCATCAGGCGCCCGTGCTTGGACGCCTCCGCCGCCGCCGCATCGCGTACCTTCCGGTTCCGCTCGTGATCATCCGGCGTGCCCGATCGATTGTCGTCAGCTGCCACTCACATCGCCCCGTCCCCGCGTTCCCCGCGAGCAATATAGCAACGGTTCACCGTCGCACGCGCCGGCGTTTCACGTGTCAGGCGGCGAAGAGGGAGTCGTACAATCCTTCGGAGGAGAAACCCGATGGACTCGCATCATCGAAATACACGGACCACCGATCTGCCGCCACCGGCGCTGGACGGCGAGCTGCGTTTCGACCAGGTGGCGCGAGCACAGGCTGCCGACGATTTCGGGCACATCGTGCACACGGCACCGGAGGCCGTCCTGCTGCCGGGATCCACCGACGACGTCGCCGAGACGATCCGCTGGGCCGCGAAGCGGGGCCGCACGTTCGCCGCGCAGGGGCAGCGCCACTCGGTGTGGGGACGATCCGGAGCCCGGAACGGCATCGTGGCCGACATGTCCACACTGCATTCCGTCGGCAGGGTTCAAGGCGACCGGATCGTCGTCGGCGCGGGCGTGACGTGGCGCGAGGTGCTCGCCGCGACCCTGCCGCGGGGAAAGACCCCGCCCGTGCTCACCGACTACCTCGAGCTGTCGGTCGGCGGGACACTCGTCGTCGGGGGCGTCGGCGGCACGACCTCCCGGTACGGCGTCCAGAGCGACAACGTCATCGCGATGGACGTGGTGACCGGTACGGGGGAGGCGATCACCTGTTCGGCGCAGAGCAACTCGGACCTGTTCGACGCGGTGCGGGCAGGGCTCGGCCAGGTGGGGGTGATCACCGAGGCGACACTCGAGCTCGTCGCGGCTCCCGAGCAGGTGCGCAGGTTCGTGCTGTTCTACCCGAACCTAACGGGGATGCTGACGGACGCGCGACTCCTGTCCGCGGACGCCGGTTTCGACGCGGTGCAGGGGGCGATCCTGGCAGCACCGACCGGTGGGTTGTCGTTCCAGTTGGACGTGGCGACGTTCTTCACCGGCAATCCGCCGGACGACGAGCTACTGCTCGCCGGCCTGTCCGACGACCCGGCAAGGCGAAATCCCAGCACGATTGCGTACGTCGACTACCTCGAGCGACTGGCCGGGCTGGAAGCGGCGTTGCGGGCGAACGGCCAGTGGTTCCACCCGCACCCCTGGATCACCACCTTCATCGGAGACTCGCACGTCGAGTCGGTGGTCGACGAGGAGCTGGGCAGCCTTGATCCAGCGATGGACCTCGGTCGATTCGGTCAGATCGTGCTGTCCCCGATCCGCACCGGAGCGATCACCAGCCCGCTGCTGCGGACGCCGTCGGAGGGCCTGTGTTTCGCGTTCAACTTCGTCCGGGTGCCGACGACCGCCGACCTCGACGACGCCCACCGGCTCGTGGAGTCCAACAGGGCCGTGTACGAACGGGTCCGCAGCGCCGGCGGCACGCTCTACCCGGTGAGCGCGTTCCCCATGTCCAACGAAGACTGGCGCCGGCATTTCGGGTCGGCGTTCCACCGCCTCGGTGAGGCCGAAAAGAAGTTCGACCCGGATCACGTCCTCACCCCTGGCTACGACGTCTTCGAGGGCGGGCCGCACGACGGCGTCAGCCGCCGGCGAGCGGCACCAGGGTGAAGTGACCGGCTCCGCGGGCGGCGGAGAACACGTCCCAGGACATCGGACCGCCGGGACCACGGCCTTCCTCGTAGCGGAGGTCGAATGCGGGGTTCACGGGTGCGAGCCGGTAGTCGAAGAAGGCGTAGTTGGCGCGCAGCAATGTTCGCGCCGGTTCGGTGGCCTCCTCGAGACGGGGCACCAACCGGTCCTCGACCACCAATCCGCGGTCGGAGAATTCGTCGACGATCACGCATTCACAGAAGTACGCGAGGGTCCCGATCTCACCGGGGGATCGCACCGGTGCCTCCCCGACGAGGGTCCCGACTGCCCGGCCGACCCGCTCGTAATCCTGCGCGCTCGCCCAGTTACCGAAGATGGGGGGTGCGTCCCACGGGAGACCGCTCTCGACGTCGTAGTACACGGCGCCGGCTCCCAGCACGGCGAGGAGGCCGGCCAGTGTGCCGGCGACAGCGCGGTCCGTGGCGTCGCGCGCGGCGCTCCAGTGGATGCCGGCGGCGAGAACGGCGAACATCGCCAGCGTGGTCGCGGGCGCCACATAATACCAGTGGTACGGCACGGTGTCGAGCACGACGTAGGCGACGTAGTAGAGAGCGCCGGACAGTCCGAGCGCGAGCAGCGGCACAGGCACCGGTCGCTTCCCTGGCCTGGCGTACGAGGCGAGCGCGACGAGAATCAGGACGAGTGCGAGGGACGCGGGACCGAATGCCGCCACGGTCCGCCACGGGTTGGACTCGAAGTACATGATGGGGCCGGTGAGGTAGTTGTAGCCGCCGACATCGGAGGCCTGGCCCTGCTTGATCAGGAAGGTGTCGGGCAGAGCTGAACCGAGGACGATCCAGCTGAACAGATACCAGGGCCCGGCGATCGCGGCGAAGCCGGCGAGGGCGCGGCGCAGTTGCGTGCGAATCGCCGGTGACAGGGCGGCGATGACCACGACGAAGACGAGCAGATCCAGGCGTACCAGCGACGCCAGGCCCGCGGCCGCGCCGAACCAGGCGGCCCTGCCCTCGAGCGCCGACCACACCATCACCGCGACGGCGGCCGGGATCAGCAGCACCTCGAGTCCGACCGCGGACAACACGAACGGGTTGAGCACCACGAGCGCACCGGCGAGCACCGCCCAGACGGTCCCGAGGCCGAGCCGCCTGCACGTCCGCGCCAGCACCCAGCCCAACAGGGCAGTGACCGCGACGTTGAGCACTCCGAGTGCGAACAGGGGATCGCCCGGGCCCCACAACCGGGTCACGAATGTCAATGCCCCGAGCACCAGCACGTTGAGCGGGGACGTCGACGTGTTCGCGGTCAGTCCGTGGACGATCGCCCACTCCCCGTGGACGGCCAGGTTCCTGGCGGCCGACAAACTGATGTAGGCGTCGTCCGTCAGGCTGCGGGAGACGATCCAGAACAACACGGCCGCCACCACCGCGCCGCACACGGCGAGGATCGCCGGGGCCGGGAACGGCCTCGGTACCGGTGGCGGGGCAGACCGCTCGAGCGGTTCGTTCAGCAATCCTGTGGACACCGCGACATCCTAGAGAGTGGAGCCGGGACCGCTGCTCGCAGCCACCGAACTCGGACTCGCTGGTGCCCGTCGACTGTTTAGTCATTCGAGAAGACGGGAAATCGACGCCCCAGGGCCGGAAGCGTCACCGGTGGCACCACCGGCCCAGGTTCCGCGGGTTGAGCCCCCAGGTCGCGGGACCGCCCCCGGGGGCTTTTTCTATCGGCGGTGCCGCTCGTGAGCGGTGAGCAGCAGAGCGTCGAAACGGTCGCGAAACGAAGTGGGCGTGTGGATTTCGTCGCCGAATGCGAGAACGAGTTGCTCCGCGATCACGCGGATCTTCGTGTTCGTCTGCTGTGACCGCCACGTCAGGAGGTCGAACGCGGCGTCGGCGGAGATGGAGTAGACGAGCATCAGCGCACCCTTGGCCTGTTCGATGACTGCCCGCGAACGCACGACGTCGAGCGAAGCGACTTCGGCCGTGTCGAGCAAGCGGGGGTTGTCCCAGATCTCGTCGGTCCTGTCCTGCCACACGAGCACGACGAAGCGGGCGTCCGCGGAGGTGAACGTGGAGGCGAACCCGTGCGCCCACAGCCAGTTCCCGTTCCTGTGCCGGACGCGGGCAAAGCCCGCTCGGGCGGTGCCGGTATCGAGGACACCCCCGACGAGGCCGAACCACCGCGGCGCGTCCGACGGGTGCATCAAACCCGCGAGATCCACACGATCGAATTCGTCCAATCGGTATCCGACGAGGTCGGCCAGGGCAGGGTTCGTCAACACCAGTCGCCGTCGGTCGTCGTAAACGCAGACGGGGCGCGGAAGAGAGACGACCAGCGATGTGAACTCATCGTGGCCGAGGCTGTCGGTCGGTGCGAGGGGGAACCCGGACATACGTACTTCCTTCAATTCTTCGCGCCGACGACGACTCGTACAGCGATCATCGCGGCGTGCGCAGAACGATCCGCTAGAGGTATTCGGAGCCGAGCCCGGTTCGGCTGGGTGTGACGTGCGTCCTACTCGCTGAATTCGCCCATCGCAGGCGTCCATCCGCGGATCTGCACCTTTTCGACAAGATTTTCCTGTGCGAACGGATCCTGCGTGAACAGGCGTGCGACGGCGTCCTCGTCCTCGGCGTCGACGATGAACAGCGCACCGTGGCCGTCGGCGAGGGGGCCGGTCGAACGCATGACCTTGCGTCGGACGAGTTCGGTCAGCCACCCACGATGCTGCGTCCGATGATCGTCGCGCAGGGACGACGTCTCGGGGCTGTACGTGTATTCCACGACGAACAGGGCCATGAGGTTCTCGCTCAGCCGTGGTCGATGTAGGACTCGAGCTGGTCGCGTTCGGTCTGCAGCTCGCCGATCCGGCTCTTCACCACGTCGCCGATGCTGACGATGCCGACCAGCTGCCCGTCCACGATCACCGGCAGGTGCCGGATCCGGCGTTCGGTCATGGTTTCGGCGAGACTGTCCACGGTGTCGGTCGGGAGACAGGTGAACACCGATGTCGTCATGATGTCCACGACCCGGGCATTCAGGATGTCGGGGCCGCGCTCGTGGATGCGGCGCACCACGTCGCGTTCGGTGACGATCCCGACGACGGCGTCGTTCTCCGTCACCACCAGGGCGCCCACATTGTGCCTGGCGAGTTCGCCGATCAGCGTGCTGACCGGCATCTCCGGGTCGACCGTCACCACGGCCGGGCCCTTGTTCCGCAACACATCCGCGATTCGCATCTGGACACCCCGATCTCTGGGCACTCCGACTGGCCGCCGATTCGATCATAGGCAGACTTCGAGCGTATGCTAGAGCTTCTGCCGGTCTTGGTTTGGTTATCTACTCGTGACCGCCGTGTCCCACGGACCGATGTGCGGGTCGGGCGCCCACCGGGACTGCGGTGTTAGGTTGGCGCTGTGCCGATCACCGTGCTACTCGTCGACGACCAGGAACTGATGCGGATGGGCCTCAACATGGTGCTCGACGCTCAGGACGACATCACTGTCGTCGGTGAGGCGAGCGACGGCGCGGCGGCGGTCGCCGCGGTCCGCAAACTCGAACCCGATGTGGTGCTGATGGATGTCCGCATGCCGGTGGTGGACGGGGTCAGCGCGACCGCCCAGATCCTGGAGTCGGGGGTCGCGAGCCGCGTGCTGGTGATGACCACCTTCGACCTCGACGAGCACGCCATGGGTGCGTTGCGGGCCGGGGCCAGCGGCTTCCTGCTCAAGGACACCCCGTCGGAAGACCTGGTGTCGGCCATCCGCAGTGTGGCCGCGGGGGACGCAGTGGTGTCGCCGAAGGTGACCCGCCGGCTGCTGGCGAGGTTCCTCGACGACGGTCCGGGTCCGCTTCGTGACCCGCAGGTCCTCGACGTGCTGACCGAGCGTGAACGGGAAGTGCTGCAACTGGTGGCCACCGGGTTGTCGAACACGGAGATCGCCGGTCAGCTGTTCCTCTCGGAGTCGACCATCAAATCGCACGTGGGCCGGATTCTGACCAAGTTGAACGTCCGCGACCGGGTCCAGGCAGTGGTGCTGGCCTACGAGACGGGCCTGGTGCGACCCGGCTCGTAGGCCGGCGGGTGGGGAAGCGTACTGCCGCTAGACGGTGAAGGTGCCGACGGTCGGGACCACGGTGCACGTGACGGAGTCGGCGTAGCCGACCGTGCCGAACATCGTCGCGAGGACGGTTCCCTTGCCGGTGTCGACGATCTTCGACAGCAGCGGGGTATTGATGATCGGCAGCGTGTCGTCGAGCTTGACGATCCCGCCCTGGAACGTCGTGAGGTTGATCCAGGCGACGCTGAGATCGGACGTCTGCGGGATGGCGACGTAGGCGGGGATGGCCTGGAATCGGAGTTGGTTCGCGGTGATCTGGGGGAACAGGTTCGGTCCGCCCTGAGCGCTCGCCAGCGTGACCGTCGCGGGCTTGTCGGCGACGCCGCACCCGAGTGTGGGGGACGGGTACATGAAGTCCTGCGGTGTGGTGAGTCCGACCTCGAGCACGTCCTTCGGGATGAACACGCTGGCGCCGAGAAGAGCGTCCACGGCGGCCGTCGCGGCGGGGGAGACCTCGGTGGCCAGCGCCTGCAGTTCGGCGGCACCCTTCGCGAAGTCGGCGACCGGTGCTGCCGATGCCGGTCCCGAAGACAGCATGCCGAAGGCAGCTGCGGACGCGAGAACGATTGCGGCTCGGCGGAAGACGGTGGAACGAGTCATATCGGCTCCTCGTTGTGCGCGGGGTCGGAAGACCCCCATCGCAGTGAACTGCATCATGCGCAGACTCTCAATGTCAACTTGAGGTTTAGCATTGTGAGCTCTTCGATATCTGCGGCCGGGAGAAAATCGGCGCCGTCGAACGTTGAACGATCAGACGGTTGACCCAGACCCTCGATGACCCGGCCGTCCGAAAGGGGGCGTCATGTACGCCGCACTGTTCCTGTTGTACGTAGTGGTGGAGATCGCCGCGCTCGTCCTGGTCGGTAACGCGATCGGCGTGCTGTGGACCGTGCTCCTCCTGCTCGGTGGAACGCTGATCGGACTGCTGCTGATGCGGTCGCAGTGGCGTCGTGTGATGGACGGCCTGCGCCGGGCGGCGAGCGGCGACGGCTCTCCGGGTGCGGCGGTCGCGGATGGCGCACTCGTCGCGTTGGGCTCCGCGCTGATGTTCGTCCCCGGCCTGGTCACCTCGGTGCTCGGGCTGCTCTTCCTCGTTCCCCCCACCCGGTGGGCACTTCGGCCCGTCGTGGTCCTGCTGGCAGGCAGGCGTGCCGCCACCGTCGCGGCCGGGGCGGAGGCGTTCGCCCGGGCGCCCCGACGCGGTCGCGGCGAGGTGATCGAAGGGGAGGTGGTCGACGAGGTCTTCGAGGGCGAAGTGATCGACGAGGAGCCCCGAACCCCGACCCGTGATCCCCGCGTTCTGCCCTAACAGGCAGACTGGTTGCCTGTGACTACACAACTGCTGGTCGGCGGCCGAATCTACAGTTCCTTTGCTCCAGACGCCACGTCGATGGCAGTGACCGACGGTGTCGTGTCGTGGGTCGGCGACGATCGCGCGGCCCGTGCGCTGCACCCCAGCGCCAACGTGGTCGACCTCGGCGGCGCGTTCGTCACCCCGGCATTCGTCGACACCCACGTGCACGTCACAGCGCTCGGGCTGAACATCGTCGGGCTCGACCTGGTCGGTGTCGGATCGCTTCGCGAATGCCTGGACCGGCTCGCGTCCTTCGCCCGCACCCACGGCGACGCGGTCATCTGGGGACACGGCTGGGACGAATCGGCGTGGCCGGAAGGCGCCGGCCCCACCACGGCGCAACTCGACGAGGCCGCGCCCGGACGCACGGTGTATCTGTCCCGGATCGACGTCCATTCGGCAGTCTGCTCGACCGCCCTGCGCCGGTCGGTCTCGGATCTGAGCGACACCGCCGGGTTCTCGCCGGAGGGGCCGCTGACATTCGAAGCGCACCACGCCGCCCGCACCGTCGCGCGCTCGCTGCTGACGGCCGAGCAGCGTTCCGCCGCCCGCATCGCCGCCCTCGACGCCATCGCCTCCCGCGGCATCGTCGCGGTGCACGAGTGCGGGGGCCCCGACATCGCCGGACTCGACGATTTCCGTGAACTCCTCGCCACCCCGCACGGTGTCGAGGTCCGCGGTTATTGGGGTGAGGCGGTCGCCGACGCCGACGAGGCCAGGAAGTTGCGGAACGCCACCGGCGCCCACGCGCTGGGCGGCGACCTGTTCATCGACGGATCCCTCGGCTCCCACACGGCGTGGCTCAGCGAACCCTATGCCGATCTGGCCGGCGGCACCGGCAAGAGCTACCTGGGAGTCGACGAGATCGCCGCACACGTGCGTGCCTGCACGATCGCCGGAATCCAGGCCGGATTCCACGTCATCGGCGACGCCGCCGTCCGGGCCGCGGTCGACGCGTTCGCCGTCGTCGCCGACGAACTGGGCGGTCCCGCGGTCGCGAAGGCCGGACACCGACTCGAACACGCCGAGATGATGACCGGTGACGACGCGGCGCGGCTCGCGCAGTGGGGTGTGATCGCCAGCGTCCAGCCCGCGTTCGACGCCCTGTGGGGTGGGACCGACGGCCTGTACGCGCAGCGCCTCGGAACCGAGCGTGCCCTCACCCTCAACCCGTTCGCCGCCGCCGCCTCCGCCGGGGTGTCGCTGGCGCTGAGCTCCGACGCACCCGTCACCCCGGTCGACCCGTGGGCGATGCTGCGCGCGGCCGTCCACCACCGCACGCCCGGCAGCGGGATCTCCCCCCGCGCGGCGTTCTCGGCTGCCACGCGCGGTGCATGGCGGGCCGGTGGGGTCCGGGACGGTCTCGCCGGGACGCTCGATCCGGGAGCGCCGGCGTCGTACGCAGTATGGGATGCCGGTGAACTCGTGGTCAGCGCGCCCAAGGACTCCGTGCAGCGGTGGTCGACCGATCCCCGGTCCCGGGTCCCGGCCCTGCCGCGGCTCGAGGACGACGCGCCCACGCCCGTCCTGCTGCGTTCGGTGCACCGGGGGAGCGTCGTCCATGAGCGGTAGCACGACGTCTCGCTGGATCACCGGAAAGCGCGGCGTGCTGGTGCGTTCCGTCCTGTCGGTGGCCGCGGGATTCCTCGTGTTCGCCGGCTTTCCGCCCCGTCCCCTCTGGTTCCTCGCGCCCATCGGCATCGCCCTGCTGACGCTGATCCTCACCGGAGCCGGGGGTGCGGCACCGAGACTGCGCGCGGGCTTCGGCTACGGCTATCTCGCGGGACTCGGCTTCCTCGTGCCGCTGCTCCCGTGGATCGGGGTGTTCGTCGGAGCCCTGCCGTGGCTTGCCCTCGCCGCGGTCGAGTCGCTGTACATCGGACTGTTCGGGGTGCTCGCCGTGCTCGTCTCCCGGCTGCGGTGGGCCCCGCTGTGGATCGCGGCGTGCTGGTCGCTCACGGAATGGCTGCGCGCGAGCGTGCCGTTCGGCGGCTTTCCGTGGGGGCGGTTGGCGTTCGGCCAGTCGGAGGGCTGGTTGCTGCCGCTCGCGAGCGTCGGCGGTGCCCCGCTGCTCAGCTTCGCCGTCGCACTGACCGGTGCCGGACTGGCATCCGTCGCCATGACGGTGCGGGCCCGGGCGCGCGGCGCCACGAACTGGACACGGCCGCTCGCAGGCGGTCTGGTCGCCGCCCTCGCCGCGACGGTCGTGTCGCTCGCGCTGTGGCCGACACTGCCGGGCATGGACTCGGGAGACCGGACGATCACCGTCGCCGCGATCCAGGGCAGCGTCCCCAAACTCGGACTCGACTTCAACGACCAACGCAAGCGGGTCCTCGACAATCACGTGAACCGCACCCTCGAACTCGCCGACGACGTCGCGTCGGGCGCGGCGCCACAACCCGACCTCGTCGTCTGGCCGGAGAACGCGTCCGACATCGATCCCCTGCGCAACGCCGACGCCGCCGCCGACATCTCCCGGGCGTCCGAGGCGATCGGTGCGCCGATTCTGGTGGGGGCGGTGCTCGTGAATTCCGACCGCACCACCACCAACTCGGTGATCGTGTGGGACGGCAATGCGGGACCGCAGGAGCAGCACGACAAGAAGATCATCCAGCCGTTCGGCGAGTACCTGCCGTATCGCGGGTTCTTCCGTCACTTCTCCTCGTACGCCGACCGGGCGGGCAACTTCGTTCCCGGCGACGGGGACGGGGTCGTTCACGCGGACGGTATCGCCGTCGGAGTCGCGACCTGCTACGAGGTGGCGTTCGACCGGGCGTTCGAGCAGTCGGTGCGCAGCGGCGCCGAACTGCTCGCCGTCCCCACCAACAACGCCACGTTCGGCGACACCGAGATGACCTACCAGCAGCTCGCCATGTCGCAGGTGCGGGCCGTGGAGCACGGCCGCGCCGTCGTCGTCGCCGCGACCAGCGGTGTGAGCGCGATCATCGGCCCCGACGGATCCACGGCGGCGGAAACCGCACTTTTCGTACCCGCGGCCCTGGTGTCGCAGGTGCCGCTGCGCACCGGTACTACGCTGGCAAGTCGGCTCGGCCCGATTCCGGAGGTTCTCCTCTGTGTCGGCGCCGTCGCTGCCGTCGCGTTCGCCGTGGTGCAACGACGACGCACAGTTCGCACACTGATTCAACGCAGTACCGAGAAGGCGCCGGCAATCGCCGGCAGGGAGGATCCTCATGGCATCGGAGACCGATTCCGGGCAGAGCGGGGCACCGAGCGCACGGACTCTGGTGATCATTCCGACGTATAACGAGCGGGAGAATCTCGGCCTGATCGTGGGGCGTCTGCATGCGGCGCTGCCGCGGACGCATGTTCTGGTCGTCGACGACGGCAGCCCGGACGGCACCGGAGACGTCGCGGACGCCCTCGCGTCCAACGACGACGCCGGTCGCATCCACGTGATGCACCGCACCGAGAAGAACGGCCTCGGAGCCGCCTACATCGCCGGTTTCCATTGGGGTCTGGAGCGCGACTACACCGTTCTCGTCGAAATGGACGCGGACGGCAGCCACGCGCCCGAGCAGTTGCATCGCCTCCTCGACCAGGTGGACGCCGGCGCCGACCTGGTGCTCGGTTCGCGGTACGTCCCGGGCGGCACGGTGGTGAACTGGCCGAAGCACCGCGAGTGGCTCTCGCGCGGCGGGAACATCTACTCGCGGCTCGCCCTGGGCGTGAAGATCAAGGACATCACGGGCGGATACCGGGCGTACCGCCGTGAGGTGCTCGAGAAGCTCGACCTCGCTGCGGTGGAGTCGCACGGCTACTGCTTCCAGGTCGACCTGGCATGGCGGGCCATTCAGGAGGGCTTCGACGTCCGCGAAGTTCCCATCACGTTCACAGAACGAGAGATCGGCGAATCCAAGATGAGCGGCGGGATCGTTCGCGAGGCGCTGCTCAAGGTCACGCAGTGGGGGCTGCGGAACCGGGTCGCCAAGATCAAGGGTGTGACAGCAGGCTAAGGCTCGGCGCCGACCGCTGCCCCATTCCTTCCCGGAAGGAGTGGGGCAGTGCTGTATCTATGGCCCGGAAACAGGATCCACGTGGGTAAACCCGCGCGGTGTCCACATTGTGAGACGCGGTGAAACGGTCCGAACCGTATGTCCGATAGGAACCTGAAGCGTACTCCCGGGTAATGTTCGGTTAATTCCCAGGTTCGCAGGTCACTATGAGTTTCTTCGGTGGCCGGTGGGTTCGTCCCACCGCCGGAGCGGGAAAGAGGACGAACAAGGTGGTCGAAGCTGTGCCGAGTGGTGACGTGACCACCGAGGGTCGCATTCCGGACGGTGCATTTCCGCTCTCCGCCGCTCAGCAGGGCATGTGGTTCGCCCAGCAACTCGATCCCGACGTACCCGTCAATATCGCGCAGTGCGTCGAACTGGTGGGTGCGCTCGACGTACCGCTGCTGTCGGAGTCGATGATCACCGCGGGCCGCGAGCTCGGCTCCGCATTCCTCCGACTCGTCGAGGTCGACGGAGTTCCCTACCAGCTGGTCGATCCGACCCTGGAAGCATCGGTCCGGTTCGTCGACCTGCAGCACGAGCCTGATCCACGGGCCGCGGCGAAGGAGTGGATGCGGCAGGAGTACACCGCCCCGCTCGACGTGTGCCGCGATCGGCTCACTACCTCGGCGCTTCTGTGCATCGGGCCGGATCGCCACTACTGGTACAGCCGGGTCCATCACGTCGCGCTCGACGGCATGGGATCGGTGACGCTCGTCGACCGGACCGCGGAGCTGTACACCGCAGCCGTCGAGGGTCGCGCCCCCGGGCCGTCCAAGGCCGCCGAACTCACCGACGTCGCCCGGGTCGACGACGACTACCGGACGTCGGCGCGCTACCGGGCCGACCGGGAGTACTGGTCCGCGCGGGTGTCCACCATCGGCGAACCGCACAGCCTCGTCGACCGGAGCGCCCCCGCGCGGGCGCGGAGCCGCACGACGGGCGGCCAGATCCCCGACGCCCTCGTCGACCACCTCGAGGCTGCGACGGACCGCCACGACTCGTCGACCGCGTTCGAGGTCATCGCCGCCTTCGCCGCGTACCTTTCCCGGATGACCGGACGCGAGGAGGTCGCGGTCAGCCTGCCCGTGACCGCCCGCACCACCGCGCTGCTCCGCCGCTCGGGCGGCATGGTGTCCAACGTCGTCCCGCTGCGACTGCACGTGCGCCCGGACATGACGAACACGGATCTGGTGGCAGCGGTCCGGCTGGAAGTCACCGCGGCGCTCCGGCATCAGCGGTACCCGCACATCGACATCCGACGCGACGCGGCCACCGAGCATCAGGGCTTCTACGGCCCACTGATCAACGTCATGTTGTTCCACAACGAGATCACCCTCGGCAGCATCGTCGGCCGACTCGAACTGCTGTCGACCGGACCCATCACCGACCTCGCAGTCAACGTATACCACGGGGTCGCCGGCACCAGCCTCAACCTGGACCTCGAGGCCAACCCCGACCTGTACTCCGAAGACACCCTCGCCGAGCATCACGCTCGGTTCACCAGGTTCCTCGGCGCGTTCCTCATCTCCGACACAGAGGGACCACGACGGATCGGCGACCTCGACCTCCTCGACGAGGACGAACACCGCAGCCTGGTACCCGCCACCGGGCGCGCCGGATTCGCACCCGTCACTCTGCCCGACCTCCTCGCGGGTGCGGTCCGCAGCAACCCGGACGGCGA
>NZ_LTCZ01000038.1:0-24040 GCF_001583455.1 Rhodococcus sp. LB1
GTCGTGCACCGGTGCACGACCGGATCCGCGCGCGGCTAAGGAGTCGAGGTTGGAGTTTGGCGGCATGACCGGGCACGCGGCGATGCGGCCGGAGATCGCGTTGTCCTGGAAGCGTTCGGCGCTCAGCGGCCTGGAACCGAGTTCGACGCCGACCGGTGACCCCTGCTCCGACCTGGACAAGTCCAGCCGGCTGCTGCAGGCGGCCCGGCCCGTCCTCGACGAAATGGAACAACAGATCCAGGGCACCGGATTCTGTGTCCTGCTCGCCGACCGCGACTGCCGCATCGTCGCCCGGCTCTTCGACGGCCCCGGACTCGAGCGCCTGATCGACGGCGCCGGGGCGGTGCTGGGGTCGAGGTTCGGAGAGGACTGCGTCGGGACCACCGCGCTGGGGACTCCGATGGAGGTCCGGCGCGGTGTCGTGATCCACGGCGAGGAGCACTACCTCGAGCGGTTCAAGGACCTCAGCTGCTACGGACACCCGATCGTGCATCCGGTGACGCGCCGCGTCGAGGGCATCCTCGACATGACAGGCGTCGCGTCGCGTGCCAACCCGCTGTTCGCCCCGTTCCTGGCCCGCGCGGCCGGGGACATCGAACGACGGCTGCTCGAAGGGTCCCGGGTGTCTCAGCAGCGGCTCGTGGACGCGTTTCAGCGGGTCTCGCCGCAGAATCAGATGGCGGTCACCGCGATCGGCGAGGACATTCTGCTCAGCAACCGGGTGGCGCTCGACCTGCTCCAGGTGTCCGATCATGCGACGCTGCGGGGGCTTGCCGCGGACCTGCGTCCGGAGCAGTCGAAGACGGTGCGCATCCAACTGTCCTCGGGCGAACCGGCGTTGGTCCGCGCCGACCGCGTGGCAGGCACGGACGGCGGGGCCGTGTTCGTCGTCCGACCGGACCGCCGGACCAGCACCCCCATCCGACGCGGAAAGTCCCCGTCGAGTTCCGTCGTCGAACGCAGCAGGTCGGAGTTGTCGCGGCTGCGCGAGACCCGGGATCCGGTGGTGATCAGCGGCGAACCGGGAACCGGCAGGACGACGGCGGTCCGCGACCTGGCCGGCGACCGGTCGCTCGTATGTATGGACGCCGCCGCTATCGCTCTCGACGGCGCCGAGGCCTGGGTCGACCGACTTCTCACGCTGGCAGCGGGACCTTCCGCGGTCCTGGCGATCGAGGAAGGGCAACTGCTGCCCGAGTCGATGCTGCCGCTGGTCGTGAAGATGCTGGCGGCCGACGCGGGGCCACGAATCGTGATGACGAGTTCTCCTCTGGGTGACCTGCCGCCGGGCGTGGCGGGTCTGGTGGGCCGCTGCCCCGGACAAGTGGTGCTTCCGCCGCTGCGGCAACGCAGCCGCGAATTCGCTGACATCGCGCAGGGGATCCTCGATTCCGTCGATCCCGGTCTTCGCCTCACCGCGAGCGCGCTCGACGCTCTGATCGCCCGCGACTGGCCGGGCAACATCGCGGAACTGTCCGTGGTGCTGCAGGCTGCCGCGGGCAGGCGCACCAGCGCGAACATCGCCGTCGCGGATCTACCCGACCAGTATCGGACGCCGACGCGGGTGTCCCGGCTGGCCGGCCGCGAACGCGCCGAACGCCAGGCCATCGTCGACGCACTGCAGGAATGCGGCGGCAACAAGGTGCACGCCGCGGCCGCGCTCGGCATCAGCCGCAGCACGCTCTACGTCCGGATCCGAGCCCTCGATATCACCGTCTAGCTGCAGTTTCATCCACCGATCCGCGACCGTCCGGAGGTGTCCGAAGTCAGGACAGTTAGTGATATGGCAACCAGTGCACTATGAGCCACGTCACATTCACAACTTCGGAGGTTTTGATGACAGCGACGATCGAACCCAGCCAAGCGGAACTCTTGCCGTCGGTACGGAACTTTCTGTCCGGCACCAAGCGATTCCTCGTCGGAGGGCAGTGGGTGGAATCGGCGAGCGGCGAGACGTTCGAGACGATCGACCCGGCCACCGGGCAGGTGCTGACCACCGTCGCTCGCGGTGGCGCCGAAGACGTCGACCGCGCGGTCCGGGCCGCACGCACGGCATTCGACGAGGGCCCGTGGGCCACCATGAAGCCCAACGAGCGGGAACGGCTGATCTGGCGGGTCGGCGACATCCTCTCCGAGCGCGCTGAGGAATTCGGCCAGCTCGAGGCGCTGGACAACGGCAAGTCGGCGGGCATCGCCGCGGCTGTCGACGTCGCCTGGTCAGCCGACATCTTCCGCTACTTCGCGGGCTGGGCCACCAAGATCGAGGGCAGCACGGTCAACGTCAGCATGCCGTTCGTCCCCGGTGGCCAGTTCCATGCGTACACGCTGCGTGAACCCGTCGGCGTCTGCGGTCTGATCGTTCCCTGGAACTTCCCGCTGCTCATGGCCGCGTTCAAGCTGGCGCCCGCGCTCGCCGCAGGCAACACGGTGATCCTCAAGCCCGCGGAGCAGACCCCGCTCACCGCGATCCTGCTCGGCGAGGTGTTCGAGGAGGCCGGGTTCCCGCCCGGCGTCGTCAACATCGTCACCGGCTACGGAGACGCGGGCGCGGCACTGTCTGCCCACGACGACGTCGACAAGATCGCGTTCACCGGCTCCACCGAGGTCGGGAAGAAGATCGTCGACGCCGCCAGGGGCAACCTGAAGAAGGTGTCGCTCGAACTCGGCGGCAAGAGCGCCAACGTCGTGTTCGCGGATGCGGACTTCGACGCCGCCGTCACCGGATCGCTCAACGCCTGGCTGTTCAACCACGGCCAGTGCTGCGTCGCCGGCACCCGGATGTTCGTCGAGGACAGCATCTTCGACGACTTCACCGCAGCGGTCGCCGAGGCCGCGAGCCAGGTCAAGATCGGCCCCGGACTCGACCCCACCACCCAACTCGGACCGCTGGTGTCGCAGGAACAGTTCGACAAGGTCACCGGCTACCTGGCCGCCGGACTCGCCGACGGCGCCCGCGCCCTCACCGGCGGAAAGCGCTGGGGCGACACCGGCTTCTACGTCGAGCCGACAGTGTTCGTGGACGTGAAGCCCGAGTTCAGCATCGTCGAGGAGGAGATCTTCGGCCCCGTCGTCGCAGCGCTCCCGTTCAACGCAGAGGAGGGAGTCGCGAAGGCGGCGAACAGCAGCATCTACGGCCTCGCCGCCGGAATCTGGACAAAGGACCTGTCCAAGGCGCACCTCACGGCCCGTCAGCTCAAGGCCGGTTCGGTGTGGATCAACCAGTACAACGGGTTCGACACCGCCATGCCGTTCGGCGGATACAAGCAGTCCGGTTGGGGACGTGAGCTCGGGGCGACCGCCATCGATCTCTACACCCAGACCAAAGCCGTCAACATCGCACTCTGACCGTCACTCAACGAGGAGAAGACATGAAGACCAAAGCAGCGGTTCTGTTCGAAACGCACAAGCCGTTCGAAATCGTGGAACTCGAGCTCGACGGTCCGGGTCCCGGAGAAGTGCTCATCAAGTATGTGGCGGCAGGCCTGTGCCACTCGGACCTGCACCTCACCGACGGCGATCTGCCGCCGCGTTTCCCCATCGTCGGCGGGCACGAGGGTTCCGGCATCATCGAGGAAGTCGGCCCCGGTGTCACCAAGGTGAAGCCCGGCGACCACGTGGTCTGCAGCTTCATCCCGAACTGCGGCACGTGTCGGTACTGCGCCACCGGCCGCCAGAACCTGTGTGACATGGGCGCCACGATCCTCGAAGGCTCGATGCCCGACGGCTCGTTCCGGTTCCACTCCGGCAAGCAGGATTTCGGTGCCATGTGCATGCTCGGCACGTTCGCGGAGCGCGCCACCATCTCGCAGCACTCGGTGGTGAAGGTGGACGACTGGCTCCCGCTCGAGACCGCCGTCCTCGTCGGCTGCGGTGTGCCGTCCGGTTGGGGCACCGCGGTGTACGCCGGCGGAGTTCGCGCCGGTGACACCGTCGTCATCTACGGCATCGGCGGACTCGGCATCAACGCCGTGCAGGGCGCGGTCAGCGCCGGCGCCAAGTACGTCGTGGTGGTGGATCCGGTGGCCATGAAGCGGGAGGCCGCGCTGAAGTTCGGCGCCACCCACGCGTTCGCGGACGCCGCGACCGCGGCGGAGAAGGTCAACGAACTGACCTGGGGACAGGGCGCCGATCAGGCCCTCATCCTGGTGGGAACCGTCGACGAAGAGGTGGTGCAGAACGCGACCGCCGTCATCGGTAAGGGCGGCACCGTCGTCATCACCGGCCTCGCCGACCCTGCCAAGCTCACCGTGCACATCTCGGGAACCGACCTGACCCTGAACCAGAAGACGATCAAGGGTTCGCTGTTCGGCTCGGCCAACCCGCAGTACGACATCGTCCGCCTGCTACGCCTGTACGACGCGGGTCAGCTCAAGCTCGACGAGCTGATCACCACCAAGTACACGCTCGAGCAGGTGAACGAGGGCTACCAGGATCTGCGGGACGGAAAGAACCTGCGTGGCGTGATCGTCCACGAGCAGTAGGCGGCTTCGCGCCCGTGCGCGGTCGACGAGTCCAGAGACTCGCTAACCGCGCACGGGCGCGGAGCGCCACACGTCGGCGAGCAGGTCGTACGTCTTCAGCCAGGACTCGGTGTTCTCGGCGTGGGAGGCGACGATCAGCTCGTCGGCCTGCGCGTGCTCGGCGAATTCGTCGAGGTACGTCTTGACCTCGGTGGGGGTGCCGACGGCCGAGTAGCGCACCATCTGCGCGACCTGCTGACCCGCCGGGGACGTCATGATGAGGTCGACCTCCTCGGGGGTGAACTTCTGCCCGCGGCCGACCATCTGCACCACCCGCCGCCGCAGGGACGCTTCGAACTGCCGGTGCGCGTCCTCGGTGGTGTCCGCGGTGATGGCATTGACGCCGGCGATCACGTACGGCTCGGACAGATCCTCGGACGGCTCGAACCGCTCCCGGTACAGCGTGACGGCATCGACGAGCGAGTCGGGGGAGAAGTGCGACGCGTTGGCGTAGGGGAGTCCGAGCTTCGCGGCGAGCTGCGCGCCGAACAGCGAGGACCCGAGGATGTAGAGGGGAACGTTCGTGCCCTTGCCGGGGATGGCGTCGACGCCGGGTACCCGTGACACACCTCTGAGGTATGCCTGGAGTTCCAGCACGTCCTGCGGGAAGCGGTCCGCGGACGCCGGGTCGCGGCGCAGCGCGTACATCGTCTTCTGGTCGCTGCCCGGGGCGCGTCCGAGACCGAGGTCGATGCGACCGGGGTGCAGTGTCGCGAGGGTGCCGAACTGCTCGGCGATCGTCAGCGGCGCGTGGTTGGGCAGCATGATGCCGCCTGCGCCGAGCCGGATGCTCTCGGTGTGTGCGGCGACGTGCGCGATGAGGACGCTCGTCGCGGACGAGCCGATCGACGGCATGTTGTGGTGCTCCGCATACCAGATCCGGCGGTACCCGCGGGTCTCCGCGAGTTGTGCGAGCTTCACGCTCGCATCGAAACTGTCCCGCGCCGTGTCGCCCTCGCGGATGTAGGCCAGATCCAGAATCGACAGAACAGCGCTCACGGGATTCGTCACCTTTCGTCACCAAGAACAGGCGCGAGAGGTTAGCCTCGCGCACTACCTCTGGGTGCAACCGCAGAGGTAGTGCACGTATTCCGGGCGGCTGGAACGGTCAGGCGTCGACCAGGGGACGCAACGTGCGCCCGGTGAGTTCGACGATGCCGGGTTCGTGCCCGTTGGCGACGAGATTGAGGACGATGCCGTCGATTCCCGTGTCGAGGACACGGGTCTTCAGCTGCTCGGCCACCTCGTCGGGGGCGCCGCAGAACTGCCGGTCGGTGGCGGCGGCGCGTTCCTCGTCCGACGCCTTCGACAGGTCGACACCCTGTGTGAGCAGGAAGTCGTGCTGGAGCTGCCGGGCGCGGTCGCCGTCCTCGTCGATGATGACGAAGGCCAGGTAGCTGGTCTCCAGCGTGGACCGGTCGCGACCGATCTCCGAGCACCGGGCATCGAGAGCCTCGAGCTTGCGCGGCAGTTCACCGGCATTGCAGATGATGTTCAGGTGGTCGGCGAACCGGGCGGCGAGACCGAACGTCTTCTTCTCACCGCCACCTCCGAGCATGATCGGCAGGTTGTCGCGGATCCGCGGCTCGTTGATCGCGTTCTCGACGTGATACCACTTGCCGTCGAACGTCGGACGTTCGCCGTGCAGCATCGGCGCGATGATCTGCAGCGCCTCGTCGAGTCGTTCGAATCGGTCGGTGAACGTGCCGAACTCGTAGCCGTACTGCTTGTGCTCGAGTTCGAACCAGCCGGCGCCGATTCCGAGGACGGCCCGTCCGCCGCTGGCGACGTCCAGGGTGGTCACCGCCTTGGCGAGCATGGGCGGGTTGCGGTAGGTGTTGCCGGTGACCAGCGCGGACAGCTGGATGTTGTCGGTGGCCGTGGCGAGGGCGCCGAGGGCGGCGTACGCCTCGAGCATCGGTTCGTCGGGCGCACCGATACCCGGCAGCTGATAGAAGTGGTCCATCACGAATGCGGTGTCGAAGCCCGCGGATTCGGCCTCACGGGCCTGCGCGACGACAGTCGGGAACAGGTCCGCGACGGGGGTGGAGTAACTGAAATTCGGCATCTGATATCCAAGGCGAATAGTCACCCGTTCGACGCTACTCGGATGGCGGCCGCGGCACCTCCCCGAATTCGAGGGTAGGCAGGTGTGCACCCTGGGGTGCCTGGTGGAGGCGGTGCGCGTCGAGCAGGCTGATGGTTGGTGCCATAGCAGTCGCCGATCCGACATCCGCGACGACTCTGCGCAGTGGGGTGATGGAGTGCAGAGCGCAGCCCGAGGGGGAAAGATGAACATCGATTTCGATTCGCAGCAATCCGGCGGCACGGCGTGCGCCTGCCCGGAAAGGCCCACGCTTGTCCGGCCCGACGTCGCCATCGTGGAACGCCCGCTCGGGCACCCGACGCGACCAACTGTGGGCGCCTTCCCGCTGACCGCGGCGCAGCGGTCCATCTGGTTCGCGCAACAGCTCACGCCGGAGATCCCGTACGTCATCGCCCACTACGTCGATCTGCGCGGTCCGGTCGAACTTGCCGCTCTCTGTGACGCCACCCGTCGCGCGAATCGCGAATTCGGCTGGGGATCGGTGCGCCTGGTGGACATCGACGGGCAGCCGCATCAGGTCGTGGACTCGACCGTCGACGACCGGGTACCGACCACCGACCTTCGCGGCGAGGACGATCCCGTCGACGCTGCCCACCGCTGGATGCGGAACGACCGGAGCGCTCGCACCGACATGTACGACGGACCGCTCCTCGTCTCGCACATTCTGCAGCTGGGCGACGATCACTACTACTGGTACTCCCGCGCTCACCACATCGTGTCGGACGGGTACGCCGCCATGATGCTGATGAGCCGCACGGCCGAACTGTATGTCGCTGCCATCGAGGGCAGGGAACCGCCGTACAGCCGAATCGTGGGACCGGAACCTCTCGTGCGGGAAGACGCGACCTACCGTGCCTCCACCCGGTTCGCCCGGGACCGCGACTACTGGCGCGACACCGGCGGCGACCCGGCTTCGGTCCTCAGCCTCAGCGGCCGCACGGCGCGACCGGACACCGACGCCCGGAGGGCGACCGGGCACACGAGCCCGAGCGGGATCTCACGGAATTCGACGGCCGTGACGGTCGCCGCCTTCGCCTCCTACCTCGCCAGGATGACCGGCGTCGACGACGTCGTCCTCTCGCTGCCGGTGTCGGCGAGAACGACGGCCCGCCTCAGGTATTCGGGCGGTTCGGTGTCCAATGTGATCCCGTTGCGGTTGAAGGGAATCGGCTCTGCCTCCATCCGTGAGGCGGTCGGATCCGCCGAGACAGCGTTGACGGCGGCACTGCGCCATCAACGCTACCGCCGCGAGGACATCGGCCGGGACCTCGCCACGGGCGGTGTCGAACTCATGCATTTCGGTCCGGTGGTCAACGTCATGATGTTCACGAAGGAGATCACGCTCGGCGCCGTGAACGGGACGGTCCGGGTGCTCACCACCGGTCCCGTCGCCGACATCGCCGTCAACATCTATCCCGGGGCCGAGGGCAGTGCCGCCCGGATCGACTTCGAGGGAAATCCGGCACTGTACGACCACGCCGAACTGACCGGACATCACGCGCGTTTCCTCGCCTACCTCGACAGGTTCACCGCATCGATCGAGTCGGAACGACCGGTCGCCGACCTCGACATCTTCCTCGCCGGCGAGCGCGGAGATTTCGCTCCCGCGCAGGGACTTCCGGATGCGGACCCGATCACACTCGACCGCCTCCTCGCGGGGACCGTCGCGAACGCCCCGGAGGCGACCGCGATCCGCGACCGCGGGCGGGAACTGTCCTACGGCGACCTGGACCGGCTCGCCGGCAGGCTCGCCCGCGTCCTGACCGGCCGGGGCATCGGGCCCGAGAGCATCGTCGCGGTCTCCATCCCGCGGTCGCTCGAGTCGGTGCTGGCGTTGTGGGCCGTCGCGAAGGCCGGCGCGGCCTACGTTCCGATCGATCCCTCGCACCCGAGCGCTCGCATCGCGTACACCCTGGACGATTGCGGCGCGACGGTCGGGCTGACCGTCCACTCGGAGCGTTCCCGACTGCCGGGCACCGTCGCATGGCTGACCATCGATATCGACGACCTCGAAAACCTCTGTGAAGAAACCCTCCCCGGTGCGGAACAGACCCGTCCGCTGCTCGTGGACCATCCCGCGTATCTGATCTATACGTCCGGGTCGACGGGAGCGCCGAAGGGCGTCGTCGTCACCCATCGCGGCCTCGCCAACCTCGCGCAGGAGATTCGGGACAAGTACGCGGTGTCCGCGCGTTCTCGTGTCCTGCATTTCGCCTCACCGAGCTTCGACACCGCGCTCGTCGAAGTGCTCGCGGCCTGTGTCGGCGGCGCGACCCTCGTCGTGACCCCGCCCGGGGTGTTCGGCGGCGAGGAACTGTCACGACTGTTGCGCGACGAACACGTCACTCACCTCCTGATGACGCCGTCCGCCCTGGCCGCCATCGACTCCTGCGCGATGGACGAACTGGAGTTGGTGCTGGTCGGAGGGGAGGTGTGTCCGCAGGAGCTGGCGCGGCGGTGGGCCGGTGGCCGAACCATGCGGAACGCGTACGGTCCGACGGAGACGACGTGCAGCGTCACTCTCACGGATCCGGTGTCACCGGACGAGCGGATGACGATCGGCTCTCTCATGCGCGGTGTGGACGCCGTGGTTCTGGATCACCGTCTACGTCCGCTTCCGCCGGGCGCTGTCGGTGAGCTGTACCTCGCCACCCCGGCACTCGCCCGGGGCTACCATCGGCGCCACGGGCCGACCGCTGCCCGGTTCGTCGCCGACCCGTTCGGCCGCAGCGGATCCCGGATGTTCCGCACCGGGGACGTGGTGCGGTGGACGGCGGCAGGAACGCTCGAGTTCCTGGACCGGGCGGACGACCAGATCAAGATCCGGGGAATCCGTGTCGAGCTGGGCGAGATCAACGCCACGCTGAACACGCATCCGGGCGTCGCCTTCGCCGCGACGGTGGTGCAACGGAATTCGGCCGGCGACCCGAACCTGGTGTCCTACATCATGGCCGACGGGGACGCGTCGATCGATCGTGAAACGTTGAAGGCGCACCTGGCACGGTTCCTGCCGGACTACATGGTTCCGAAATCGATCATGCTCGTGAACTCGATCCCGTTGACTCCGACCGGGAAGCTCGACCGGGCGGCGCTCCCGCTGCCGGAGTTCGGCTCGGATTCGGTGCCTCATCGTGACCCCGAGACCCCGGCCGAGCGCCGCGTCGCGCGGGTGTTCGCCCAGGTACTCGGCGTTGCTTCGGTCGGTGCCGATGATTCCTTCTTCGATCTCAGCGGCGATTCGCTGTCGGCCATCCGGGTGGTCGCGACGATCAACGCCGAGCTGGGCACCACTCTGGGCGTGCGTGAACTCTTCGACGCACCGACGGTCGCGGCACTCGCACGGACGATCGCGGAGACCGGCGCACACCCGCAGAACGCGGGGCGCCCCCGCGGGCCGAAGTTGGGCGCCGCACCACTGCCGGACCTGGTGCCGCTGTCCCCGTCGCAGTACTTCATCGACCGCACCGTCGTGCAACCCGCTCTCCACAACATCCCCTTCACGGTACGAGTGCGCGGCGGATTCGACGTCGACGCCCTGCGCTCGGCGATGGCGGATGTGCTGGGCCGGCACCGCTCACTGCGGACGGTGTTTCCCGACTCGCCGTCGGGGCCGTACCAGCGTGTGCTCGACGTGGCCGATGCGTTGCCCGACCTGACTCCGGTGGAGACCGGCGCCGCGGACGTGGAAGCGCAGACGTCGGAGCTGCTGTCCGCGGGATTCGACGTGCGGCGCGAGCCTCCTCTGCGTGCCCGGCTGTTCCGGCTCGGCGACGGCGACCACCTTCTGGCCTGCGTCGTCCACCACATCGCCGCCGACGGCTGGTCGCTCGCACCCTTGGCACGAGATCTCGCCGACTCCTACCGTGCCCGGTCGACCGGCAGTGAGCCCGCGTGGGAGCCCCCGGTCGTGCACTACGCCGACTACACGGTGTGGCGTCGGGCATTGCTCGGCGACGAGAACGACCCGGACAGCATCGCGTCCCAGCAGATCGTCCACTGGACGAAGGAACTGTCGGGACTTCGGGGGGAGCTCGCGCTGCCCACCGATCGCCCCAGGCCGCACCGGTGGACCTATCGAGCGGGACGACTTCCGTTCTCGCTCGACGAGCATGCGCACCGAGGCCTGCTGGCCACCGCGCACGAGCACCACGCCAGCCTGTTCACGGCGCTCAGGTCGGCCGTGGCGGTTCTGCTCGCCCGCGTCAGCGGCGACCCCGACATCGCGATCGGAACTCCGATCGCGGGCCGGGGAGACCCGGCGCTCGACGACGTGGTGGGGATGTTCGTCAACACGCTGGTTCTGCGCACGCGGGTGGACCCGACGATGACGCTGTGCGACATCGTCGATCGGTCACGCGGCGTGGAGCTTCGCGCTCTGGCGAATGCCGACGTGCAGTTCGAGCGACTCGTCCAGGTGCTCGACCCGCCGAGGTCACCGTCCCTGCACCCACTGTTCCAGGTTGCGCTGTCGCTGAACAACTTCGCTCCCGCAGCCCTGAAGGTGTCCGGGCTCGACTTCGAGGTCACACCCCGTCCACTCGACATCGCCAAGTGCGATCTGCACTTCCACTTCACCGAACGTCACGACGTCGACGGCCGGCCCGACGGTATCGACGCCGAACTGGTGTATTCCGCCGACCTCTACGACGTGTCCACCGCACAGGGTTTCGTCGACACGCTGCATACCATCGTCGACCCGATCGGTAGGTGACCCCGCGGAATCGACGTGGTACAGATAGCTCATGAGCGGCATCCGGAGATCTGGTCGGGCAGCGGCGCTCGTCGCGGTCGTCCTCGCACTGGCCGCCTGCTCCGACCAAGCAGGCACCGCAGTGAGCGAGCCGTCGACAACGACGACCGTGTCCGCCGCGGACACGTCCAGTGCCGAGGCGACCACGCCCGCGAGCCTGCCGTACACGGAGACGGAGCTGCAGGTCACGGGTTCCACCGGCCGTGTCGGCTACGACGTCCTCATCCCGCAGATCGAGGGTGGAAATCCGGCGGTCACCGCCGAGTTCAACGAATCGATGCGGGCCGCACTCCAGGACCAGATCGACGGCTCGGGCACCGACGCCTTCACGCTGAGCAGCCAGGAGCACAGCGTCGCGCACATCGGCGAGCACGTGATCAGCGGTCTGCTGGTGACGTCGTGGAACGCCGATCCGCCCGGTGCGCATCCCACCCCGATCGTCGCGACGGTGGTGGTGAATGCCGATACGGCCGCGCCGATCACGCTTGCCGATCTCTTCCCCGACCTGCCTGCGGGACTGCAGGCGCTGTCGGACGAATCCGCGCGTCTGCTCCCCGCGACGGTCGCGGGACCGGATTTCGAGCGCAGCGGCATCGAACCGACCGAGGCGAACTTCGCCAACTGGCTGGCCACCCCGGCAGGCATGGAGATCCATTTCAACGACTACCAGGTGGGACCGCACGCCATCGGACTCGTCACCGTCACCGTGCCGTGGGACGCCCTGACCGACGTGATCGACCCCGCTCTCGCTCCCGTCGTGTCCAGTTAGGCGCTGCCCGACCGCTCACCGGGAACGAACCTGTGGCCGCCCCGGTGCGGCGACCTACCGTCCCAGACAGGCCTTGCTGCCGAATGTGTCTGTCGAATGGGAGAGGAGCGCGCCCGTGAGTGCACGCACCGAAGTTGATGCTCGTGCGAATCGGATCGGCGACGTGGACGCGGTTGTCGTCGGCGCGGGATTCGCGGGTCTGTACGCCGTCCACAAGCTGCGGAGCCTGGGGCTGACCGTCCAGGGTGTGGAGGCGGCGGGAGGCGTCGGCGGGACGTGGTTCTGGAACCGCTATCCCGGCGCCCGGTGCGACGTGGAAAGCGTCGACTATTCGTACTCGTTCTCGCGGGAACTCGAGCAGGAGTGGGACTGGAGCGAGAAGTACGCCACCCAGCCCGAGATCCTGGCATACATCCATCACGTGGCGGACCGGTTCGACCTGCGTGACCGTTTCCTGTTCGGTACCCGGGTGACCTCCGCGGAACTGGACGAGGAGACGCTCCGGTGGGAGGTGCGCACCGACCGCGGCGACGTCCTGTCCGCCCGGTACTGCGTCTTCGCGACCGGTGCGCTGTCCACCGCGAACACGCCGAACATTCCGGGCCGCGAATCGTTCACCGGCGACACGCATCACACCGGCCGGTGGCCGCACGAGGGTGTCGACTTCACCGGCAGGCGGGTCGGGATCATCGGCACCGGTTCCTCGGGGATTCAGTCGATTCCCCTCATCGCCGAGCAGGCCGAGCACCTGTACGTGTTCCAGCGCAGCGCCAACTACAGCGTCCCGGCGGGCAACCAGACGTGGGACGACGAGATCCGGCGCGCGATCAAGGCGGGATACGACGAGCGCCGACGGCTGTCCCGGGAGAGCGGTGGCGGCTCGCCGTACAACGCGCACCCGAAGTCCGCGCTGGAGGTCTCCGACGAGGAACGTCGCGACGCCTACGAGACGCGATGGAAGCTCGGCGGGGTGCTGTTCGCGAAAACCTTTCCGGACCAGACGAAGACCGAGGCCGCGAACGCGACGGCACGCGACTTCGCCGAGGAGAAGATCCGCCTGCTCGTCGACGACCCCGCCGTCGCGGACAAGCTGATCCCGAACGATCACCCCATCGGGACCAAGCGGATCGTCACCGACACCCACTACTTCGAAACGTACAACCGGCCGAACGTCACCCTGGTGGATCTGAAGGCGGCGCCGATCGAATCGATCACCCCGTCGGGTATCACCACCGCCGACGCCGACTACGCCCTGGACACGCTGGTGTTCGCCACCGGATTCGACGCCATGACCGGCGCCCTCGACCGCATGCGGATCGTCGGGCGCGACGGTGTGTCGCTGTCCGAGTACTGGAGTGAGGGACCGAAAACCTATCTCGGTCTGGGTGTTCCGGGGTTCCCGAACCTGTTCGTCGTGACAGGCCCGGGGAGCCCGTCGGTGCTGGCGAACATGGTGCTCGGCGCCGAACAGCACGTCGACTGGATCGCGGACTGCATCGAGCACCTGTGGGAGAAGGACCACGACGCGATCGAGGCGTCCGTCCCCGCCACCGAGCAGTGGGTGGAGCACTGCCGTGAGCTCGCCGCGCAGACCCTGTTCCCGTTGGCGAACTCCTGGTACATGGGCGCCAACATTCCGGGCAAGCCCCGCGTGTTCATGCCGTACCTGGGAGGCTTCGGCGCGTACGGGCGGATCTGCGCGGACGTCGCGGAGGAGGGGTTCCGCGGTTTCGAGTTCAGCCGGTCCCGGACGAGGCTGGCCGACCCGGTGGGATAGTTTCCCAGACATTGGTCAGCCAGGGAGTGCGTACGTGGCCCACGCCTGCGCGAGCACGTCACCACCCTGCGTGCACGTGACGGTGACGTCCGCCATGCGTGTGCCGTCCTGGACGTACGTCTGCTGAAGCGACGACGTGAAGTCCGCACCGGACGGCACGGCCCGCCGGATGCGGGTCCGGAACCTGCGGAGGGCACCGGGGAACTGCTCGGCGCAGTAGCGCTCCAGCAGGTCCACCGATTGGTCGTCGGGCGTGACGGTCCCGGTGAAGCTGTTCGTCCAGAACTCGAAGACCAGCTGCTCGTCGCGGTTGCGGAAGCGGACGAGCAGGTCGTGGTCGCCCACCTTCCGGACCTGCGCGGACAGGGCGTCGTCCGACGTCCGGTGCGGTCGCAGCAGGAGGAAGTCCTGTTCGACGGCCGCCCCCGGCTCGGGTGCGACGACCACCCCGCTCGGGACGGCGTCGGCGCAGAGCCGGCGAACCTCCGCTGTGCACGGCTGCGAAGAGATGAGTGCGGCCATCGTTCCTCCCAATTCACGGGTATGTGATCCGCACGGTAGTCGCCGCGAGCGGTGCACGGGGGGTGTGGTCCCTGTGATCGGGACGCCGACGTTCCGCCGAAGTGGGTGGATGCGAAAGCCTCTCGCTGAGTGGGAGAGTCGGGTACCGCTGCGGACCCGTCGCGCCGACTATGAGCTACACCACACCCCGAGGGTGTTCTTGACGTACAGCGAGGCGGAGGTAGACATGGCGCGCAACAGTGCCGTTGACGGCGACGAAGTCCGGATGATCGAAGTAGGATCGGCACCAACGCGTTTCGCGCGTGGGTGGCATTGCCTGGGGCTGGCGAATACCTTCAGGGACGGTGCCCCGCATCAGGTCGATGCGTTCGGAACGTCGCTGGTGGTGTTCGAAACCTCCGACGGCACCCTCAGTGTGCTCGACGCCTATTGCCGTCACATGGGTGGCAACCTGGCGCACGGCACCGTGAAGGGCGATTCCATCGCGTGCCCGTTCCACGACTGGCGCTGGGGCGGCAACGGCAAGTGCACGGGAATCCCGTACGCGCGACGTGTCCCGCCGCTGGCGCGGACTCGGGCCTGGACGACCATCGAGCGCAACGGGCAGCTCTACGTCTGGAACGACCCGCAGGGCAACCCGCCGCCCGCCGACGTGACGATTCCCGAGATCGAGGGATTCGGCTCCCCGGAATGGACCGACTGGACCTGGAATTCGCTGCTCGTCGAGGGCTCGCACTGCCGCGAGATCGTCGACAACGTGGTCGACATGGCGCACTTCTACTACGTCCACTTCTCGTTCCCGCGCTACTTCAAGAACGTCTTCGAAGGGCACGTGGCCACCCAGTACATGCAGTCGACACCCCGCCACGACATCTCGGTGGGCACCAGCTACGACGACCCCAATTCGACGCTGCGCTCGGACGCGTCGTACTTCGGCCCGTCCTACATGATCGACAAGCTGTGGAGCGAAGCGAACGGCATGATGATCGAGACGGTGCTGATCAACTGTCACTACCCGGTCACCGCGAATTCGTTCGTCCTGCAGTGGGGCGCCATGGTGAAGAAGCCCGAGGGGCTGTCGGACGAGGTGGCGAACGGAATGGCGGCGCAGTTCGCCGAGGGCGTGGAACTCGGGTTCAAGCAGGACGTCGACATCTGGCTGAACAAGTCGCGCATCGACAACCCGCTGCTGTCGGAGGAGGACGGGCCGGTGTACCAGCTGCGTCGCTGGTACCAGCAGTTCTACGTGGACGTCGAGGACATCACCGACGACATGACCAAGCGCTTCGAATTCGAGATCGACACCACCAGGGCGGTGCAGAGCTGGGAGGCGGAGGTTGCCGACAACCTCGCCAACGGCGTCGTGCCGCTCGACACCAACGCCTGAGCCCGGCTCCGAAAAGAAGGACACGACAGATGACCCACGAGGTTCTCGACAACATCATGGCGATCGCGGATCAGCTCCGCGATCAGGCGCCCGAGGCCGAGCGGATCGGCCGGCTGCCCGACGACACGGCGAAGAAGCTCCGTGAGGCCGGACCGATCAAGCTCCTTCAGCCCGGCAAGTACGGCGGCTACGAGGCTCATCCGCGCGAGTTCGCGGAGACGGTGATGGCCGCGGCGTCCCTCGACCCGGCCACGGGCTGGGTGTGCGGCATCGTCGGCGTGCACCCCTGGCAGCTGGCGTTCGCCGACCCGAAGGTGCAGGACGAGGTGTGGGCGGCCGACTCCGACACCTGGATGGCCTCGCCGTACGCGCCGACCGGGATCGCGACCCCGGTCGACGGCGGCTACCTCTTCAGCGGTCGCTGGCAGTTCTCGTCGGGAACCGATCACTGCGACTGGATCTTCCTCGGTGCGATGCTCGGCGACAAGGACGGCGCGATGGCCCTGCCGCCGAAGATGCTGCACATGATCCTGCCGCGCAGCGACTACGAGATCGTCGAGGACTCGTGGAACGTCGTCGGGCTCAAGGGCACCGGTTCCAAGGACATCGTCGTCCGCAACGCCTTCGTCCCCGACTACCGGGTGATGGACGCCGACGAGGTCATGAACGGCACCGCGGTGCAGAAGTTCGGGCGCACCGAGACGCTGTACAACATGCCGTGGTCGACGATGTTCCCGCTCGGAATCTCCTCCGCCGTGGTGGGAATCGCCGAGGGCGCTCTGGCCGCTCACCTCGACTACCAGCGCGACCGCGTCGGCGCGCAGGGCACTGCGATCAAGGACGACCCCTACGTGCTGTTCGCGGTCGGCGAGGCCGCGGCCGACATCAATGCCGCACGCCAGGAACTCCTCGCCAACGTCGACAGGATCTGGGACCTCGTCGAGTCGGGCCGGGAGGTCACGTTCGAGGACCGCGCGGCCGGGCGCCGGACGCAGGTGCGTGCCGCGTGGCGTGCGGTCACCGCCGTCGACCAGATCTTCGCCCGCTCCGGCGGCAACGCGCTGCGCATGGACAAGCCGCTGCAGCGGTACTGGCGGGACGCGCACGCAGGCCTGGCGCACGCCATCCACGTGCCGAGCACCGTCTACCACGCCTCCGCGCTCAGCTCGCTCGGCCTCGACCCGGCCGACAACCTCAAGTCGATGATCTGACCGCCGTCGGACCTCGAAAACAGCAGAAGGACAACACATGACAGACATCAAGGGGCTTGGCTACGTCAAGATCCAGACCAACGACCTGGAGCGCTGGCGCACGTTCGCATTCGACGTGCTCGGATTCGCCCAGGGCACGGGCCCGGACGAGGACGCCCTGTACCTCCGCATGGACGAGCGCGCGGCCCGCATCGTGATCGTGCCGGGCGAGACGGACGAGGTCGTCACCATCGGGTGGGAGGTCCGCGATCACGCGGGCCTGGTCCGCGTCCAGGAGGCGGTCGAGGGCGCCGGGATCGCCGTCAAACCGCTGTCGGTGGAAGAAGCCGACGCACGGCGCGTCGAAGAGGTCGTCACGTTCCAGGATCCGACCGGTGCGACGATCGAGATCTTCCACGGCGCCGTCCTCGACCACAGCCCGGTGGTCACCCCGTTCGGCGCGAAGTTCGTCACGGGGGCGCAGGGCCTCGGCCACGTGGTGCTGCCGGTGATGGACTTCAGCGGGGCATTCGACTTCTACACCGAGGTGCTCGGCTTCCTGCCCCGCGGCGCCTTCCGCATCCCGGCACCGCCGGAGTTCGGTCCGATGCGGGTGCGCTTCATGGGCGTCAACGAGCGGCACCACAGCCTGGCGCTGTGCCCGGCACCGCACGGCGGCGCGCCCGGTCTGGTGCACATCATGGTGGAGGTCGACACGCTCGACGCCGTCGGGCAGGCTCTCGACCGCGTCGTCAAGGACGGGTTCTCCGTCTCGTCGACCCTCGGCCGCCACACCAACGACAAGATGGTGTCGTTCTACGTGCGTGCCCCCGGCGGCTGGGACATCGAGTTCGGCACCGAGGGCACGAAGGTGGACGAGAAGTACTACTCCGCGGAGGAGATCACCGCCGACAGCTACTGGGGCCACGACTGGTCCGGAAGCGAACCGCTGGCCGCGATGTAAACGGGTGTCCGGGCCCGGTGTGTGTATCCACTCGATGCGTGCGCCGGGCCTTTGGGCTGTTCGGGACCGTTTGCCCGGCACTATTGCAAATAGGTATATGCCTATTTATAGTAAGTGTCGCCAGTCACACACCGCGTCGCCGCACCGAGCAGCGCCGCTACGGAGGTCCCCATGACGACGACACTCAGCCCCACCCCCACCGCCGGCCTCGATCGCGCCGCCCTTCTCCTCGACGCGTTCGACGGCCCGGGCAGACTCACGCTCGCGCAGATCGTGCGCCGCACGGGGCTTCCGCGCTCCTCCGCGCACCGGATGCTCGAACGTCTCGTCCAGCTGCGGTGGCTCCGCCGGGAAGGCCGGGATTACGAACTCGGGATGCGCCTGTTCGAACTCGGGTCGCTGGCCGTGCACCAGGACCGTCTGCACCGGGCAGCCCTGCCCTTCCTGCACGAACTCCACCGGCTCACCGGGCACGCCGTGCACCTCGCGGTACTCGAGGGAATCGACGTCGTCTATCTGGAGAAGATCGCCGGACGGTTCGGCGTCGGGTTGCCGTCCCGCGTCGGCGGCCGCCAGCCCGCACACTGTACGAGTGTCGGCAAGGTGCTGCTGGCCCATTCGCCCGAGTCCGTGGTCGACCGCGTCGTCGAAGCGGGTCTGCCCCGCAGCACACGTTTCAGCATCGACTCACCCGCGGCGTTTCGCACCGAGTTGCAGAAGACCCGCGAACGCGGAGCGGCCTACGACCGGGAAGAGGATCTCGTCGGCGTCAGCTGCGTCGCCGTGCCGGTGGGCACCGAGGACAACGTGGTCGCGGCCATCTCCGTGTGCGGCCCGAGCAGCCAGATCAAGCTCGATCACCGTCTGACCGCGCCGATTCGCATGTCCGCCAAGGGAACCTGGCGTAACTACATGTCGACCGCGACGCCGGCCGCCGGACGCGCCGACCGATACTCCGCCTGAGGCGGGCGAAGGAGCACGAATGCCGTTCGACGAGCAGGCCGAGACCATCCTCCGGGGACTGAACGAGAACTTTCCCCGGGTGGAGACCATGACGGGTGCCCAGGCGCGGGCGGCGACGAAGGCGGGACGCAAGGCCGTCGCCGACCCCGAGCCGGTCGGTAGTGTGCGCGACCGGGAGATCCCCGGCGGGGCCGGACCGATTGCGGCACGCATCTATTCGCCCGCGGGGGACCCCGCGGAGTCCCTGCCCATCGTCGTCTTCTTCCACGGCGGCGGGTTCGTGATCTGCGACCTCGACAGCCACGACGGCTTCTGTCGCGCGTTGTGCAACGGGATCGGAGCCGTCGTCGTCTCCGTCGACTACCGACTCGCCCCGGAATCGCAGTGGCCCGCCGCAGCGGACGACGCCTACGCCGCGACGTGCTGGGTCGCGCAGCACGCCCGCGCGTTGGGCGGAGATCCGGACCGGCTCCTCGTCGCCGGCGACAGCAGCGGGGGCAACCTTGCGGCCGTCGCGGCGCTGATGGCCCGGGACCGGGAGGCCCCCGCTGTCGCCGGACAGCTACTGATCTACCCCGTCATCGAACCGGTCTTCGACACCGAGTCCTACGAGGAATTCGCGGAGGATCACTTCCTCACCCGCTCTGCGATGCAATGGTATTGGGATCAGTACCTGCCGACCCACCGCGAGAACGTTCCCGCCTACGCCGCCCCGGTCCGGGCGGAGGACCTCGGCGGGCTTCCACCCGCGATCGTGCTCACCGCCGAACGCGATCCCCTCCGGTACGAGGGGGAGAAGTACGCCGCGGCGCTCGCCGACGCCGGTGTTCCCGTGCAGTGCCGACGGGTCGAAGGAATGTTCCACGGATTCTTGACGATCGACCCGCTGGCCGCGGCGCAGACCGCGCGGCGAGAGCTGTGGCCTGAGCTCCGGAATCTGGTGGCAGAACCGGTGCGGACTCCGTCCGACTAGTCTTAGCGCTCCGCCTCGTCGTCCGCGTCCCGTGCCGCCTTCATCGCGGCCTGGTACTCCTGCTGCGCCGCGCGGGAGCGCCGGATCGAATGTGATTCGGTCGGTTTCGGCACACCGGGATGTTCCGGCGTCCCTTCACCGTGCATCCGCTCGACGGCCTCGTCGATGTCGGCGAGCATCTGCTTCGCGAGCTCGCTCTCGGCCGCGTAGTAGCGCTCGGACCATTTATTGACCATGTGCGCGAACGCCCACGTGGGTTCGACGTCGGAATCGCGGGCGTCGAGCGCGGCCTGCCTGCTCATCCCCTCCACGTACGAGATATGCTCCTTCAGGGCATCTTTGAGCTGTTCCGGCTCGGTGAGGTGCCCGAGCCACATGCGCAGCATCACACCGTGCTTGAGAACGGGTGGATCGATCGGCGCCTCCCGCGCCCAACTGCGTATGACGGCCATGCCCGCGTCCGTGATCTTGTACAGGCGCTTGGGTTTCACCCGTGCCTCGTCGTCCACGACGGTCCGTGACGTCACATATCCCAGGTCCTCGAGCTTCTTCAGCTCCGAGTACACCTGGCTGAAGGACGGGCTCCAGTAGAAGAACCGCACACTGTACGACGCCCACTTCTTCAGGTCGTAGCCGGACAGCTCCTCGCCGAACGACAGGATGCCGAGTACCGGCCAGCTCGTGGAGCGGAGGCCGGCGAACCCGGAACTCTGTGTGGGGTCGGACGATGGCATTTCCCGAGCCTATCAACCGTGCGCCGCCGACCGGACAGCGCGAAACCCTGCCGCTGGGCGGGACGAGGCATTCCCCGCCGGAAGGCACCGCGGCCAGGCTGAACGCAACCCGTCGATCCGAGGAGACACGATGACCCGAACCGAAGAACCCGTGCCGCCGGTGGCACGACGCATCGACCCCGCCGAGCTCAAGTCGGTGCTCGGGCACTTCTGCACCGGAGTCACGGTGATCACCGCGCACGACGGCGAGAGCCCCCACGGCTTCACATGCCAGTCCTTCGTGTCGCTGTCGCTGGACCCGCCGTACGTGTCGTTCAGCCCCGCACGGACGTCGACCAGCTGGCCGCGGCTGCGGGCGAGTGAACACGTCTGCGTCAACGTTCTCGCTCACGACCAGCGCGACGTGTGCGGGACGTTCGCGACCAGCGGCGCCGACAAGTTCGCCGACGTCGGGTGGTCGCACGCCCGCAACGGTGCCCCGGCGCTGGACGGCGTGCTGGCCCAGGTGCAGGCCACCGTCGAATTCGAGCACGACGCCGGCGACCACACCATCGTCGTCGCGCGCGTCACCGGCCTGGACGTGCTCAGGGATGCGCCGCCGCTCCTGGTGTACCGCGGCGGGCTCGGCATCTTCACCGCGGCCACCTAGCCGCGCTTTCTCCCGCGCGGCGGCGGTGCCGCTGTCTCCCGCTCCGCGGGAAGGACTGTGGGAAAAAGCAATTGACACCGGCAGGGTGTGATCGAGACCACTTCGGAAGGTGTGCACGATGAGCGTAGACGAGCAGAACTGGGACCGGGAGGTAGATCTCCTGGTGGTCGGCAGCGGTGCCGGTGGAATGACTGCCGCCCTGGCCGGGGCCGAGCGAGGACTCGACACCCTCGTCGTCGAAAAGTCCGGGGTGTACGGCGGTTCGACGGCCCTGTCGGGTGGCGCCCTGTGGATTCCCAACTCGCCGATCCTCGTCCGTGAAGGCCGCGCCGACGACCCCGGCGACGTCCGGAAGTACCTGGAGTCGATCGTCGGCGACAGCGTGCCGGCCGAGCGCCTCGACGCGTACATCGAGCAGGGGCCGGCCATGATGCGGTTCTTCGAACAGAACTGCCCGCACCTCCGGTTCTCCTGGTGCGAGGACTATTCCGACTACCACCCCGAGAACGTGGGCGGACGGCCGAAGGGGCGGACGGTCGAACCGCTGCCGTTCGACATGAACCAACTCGGCGCCGACGGTGACCTGCAGCGACCGAACTCCCTCGCGATGCCGGGCGGGCTGTACATGACGTCCACCGAGTTCCGCCACCTCAACATGTTCTTCCGCACCTGGGCCGGACGCAGGACCGCGCTGGGCGTCGGCTGGCGGTCGGTCGTGGCGATGTTGCGGCGCAGGCGGATGGAGACTCTGGGGCAGGCACTCGTCGGCCGGCTGCGGCTCACGCTCCAGGAGGCAGGGGTTCCGCTGTGGCTGAACTCCCCACTGAAGGGGCTGGTCACGGACGAATCGGGAGCTGTCACGGGCGCGGTCGTCGAGTCCGGGGGACAGGAACTGCGCATCCGTGCCCGCCGCGGCGTCATGATGGCCACCGGCGGATTCGAGCACAGCGAGGAGATGCGGAAGCGGTACCTCCGGGAGGGCGGCAAGGACAACTACAGCGCCGGCTCGCCCGACAACACCGGAGACGGAATCGTCGCGGGGGAGCAGGTCGGCGCCGCCGTCGATCTGATGGACGACGCCTGGTGGATGCCGTCGTTCCGGCGGCCGGACGGCATCATGCACGTCCTGGTGTCGGAGCGGTCGATCCCGCCGTCGCTGATCGTCGACCAGAACGGCAGGAGGTTCACCAACGAGGCGTCCCCGTACGTGTCGTTCGTCCACGACCAGATCGCCGGTGGTCACGACCCGGTGTGGTTCGTGTTCGACTCGAAGGCCAAGAGCCGCTACCAGTTCGGTGGGGTGATGCCCGGGCAGAAGTTCCCCGCGGAATGGTTCGAGACGGGGCTGATGCAACGCGCGGCATCCCTCGGCGAGCTCGCGCAGACGATGGGCGTTCCCGCGGAGTCGCTGTCCGCGGAGATCGCCCGGTTCAACGGTTTCGCCCGTGCGGGAGTCGACGCCGACTTCGGCCGCGGTGACAGCGCCTACGACCGGTACTACGGCGACCCGCGACTGCCCAACCCGACCATGGACGAGGTCGACCGGGCCCCGTACTACGCGGTGCGGATGGAAGCCGGTGACCTCGGCACCAAGGGCGGGCTCGTGTGCAACGAGCACAGCCAGGTGTGCCGCGGCAGCGGCGAACCGATCCCCGGGCTCTACGCCACCGGCAACACGTCGGCGTCCGTAATGGGCAACGACTATGCCGGTGCGGGCGCGACGATCGGTCCCGCGATGGTGTTCGGCTGGGTGGGCGCTCGGCATGCAGCCGGGGCGGGGCCCCGCACCGCAATGTCACCGGGGCGGTGAGCTGAGTGCTTCCGGTCGAATGCCGGCGCTGCGGTAACGCGGTGCTCGTGGAGAAATACAGCGAGGCGCACACGAGCGTGCAGTGGCTGGGCGACGCCGAGCAGACCTGCCCGGAGTTCGCACTGCGTGCGCAGGAGGGGGAGCACTCGATGTTCGTCCCCACCTGCGGCGCGCTGCGTGGATCGATCGACGATGCGGTGGAGGACGGGCGGGTGGGGCTCTCCCTGCGCAGTTACCCGACTCCCGGCCGCCTGGACTAGAGGGGACAACCGATGTCACGGATGGCAGGCAAGGTCGCCTTCATCACCGGTGCCGGGAACGGCATGGGACGCAGTCACGCGGTCCGGCTCGCGGAGGAGGGCGCCGACGTCGTCGTCGTCGATCTGCCGTCGGCCGAGGCGGATCTCGCCGAAACCGGAAGGCTGGTCGGCGAACTCGGCCGGCGCGCGGTCGTCGCCCACGCCGATGTGCGTGACCCGTCCGCGTTGCGGGCGGCCGTCGATGCCGGAGTCGCGGAACTGGGGCCCCTCGACGTCGTCGTCGCGAATGCGGGTGTTTGCGACAACCCCGGCCCGGCGTGGTCGATCGACGACGCGGTCTGGCACCGATCGCTCGACGTCAACCTCACCGGCGTCTGGAACACGGCGAAGGCCGCGGTCCCGGCGATGCGGGACGGCGGCGGTTCCGTCGTGATCGTCAGTTCGACCGCAGGCATCAAGTCGGTGGCCGGGGCCGCCCACTATTCGGCGTCCAAGACCGCCGTGGTCGGGTTGGCCCGGACCCTCGCCAACGAACTCGGACCGCAGTTCATCCGGGTGAACGTGCTGCACCCCGGTGCCGTCGGCACCCGTATGACCCTCAACCCGGAGACGATGGCGCGGCTGCGGCCGGACCTCGAAAATCCGACCCGGGACGACGTCGTCCC
>NZ_LTCZ01000039.1:0-17915 GCF_001583455.1 Rhodococcus sp. LB1
GCATGAAAGCGGCAGGCTAGCGTGGCGTCGGTGTCGCGGCAGGCCCAGCCCACCCCGATCAACCCCCAAGCACCGTCGAGACCCCCGCAAACAACGGAGGAAACAGACATCAGCACGGGCCAAAGTGAGCACCGCACGGGTGAAGCATGGAAGCTCTGCGACTACCTGAGTGCCCGACCGCCCTGTATGTGGACGATAGTGGTCGCATTGCTACGCCAGAGCGAATTGAGGTTCGACCGATGTTCACCGGACTGTCCGCCTTCCCCCTTACGCCCATGAGCGAGACAGAAGTCGACGAGTCCGCATTCTCCGGAATTGTTTCGCGCCTGGCCGACGCGGGGGTCGATTCCATCAGCGCCCTCGGGTCCACCGGGAGCTACGCCTACCTGACCAGAGAAGAACGCAAGCGCGTCGCACAGCTCGCCGTGGCCGCAGCGGGCACCACACCGGTCATGATCGGTATCGGGTCGCTGCGCACCGCACACGTCCGCACCCTCGCCGAAGACGCACAAGATGCCGGCGCCGCCGCGGTGCTGCTGGCACCGATGTCCTACCAACAACTGACCGCAGAGGAAGTGTTCGGCCTCTACGAAGCGGTGACACGTGAACTGTCCGTGCCGCTGTGCATCTACGACAATCCCGGTACCACCCACTTCACCTTCACCGATGAACTGCACGGCCGCATCGCCGCACTTCCGAAGATCGGATCGATCAAGATTCCCGGCGTCCCCGTCGACCCCGCCGAGGCAGCCGGTCGAGTGAAATCCCTCCGATCTCATATCCCGTCGACGGTCACGATCGGCGTCAGCGGAGACGCCTCCGCCGCGACCGGCCTCAACGCCGGCTGCGACGTCTGGTACAGCGTGCTTGCCGGGGTGCTTCCCAAGCCGTGCCTGGCTCTTACCCGCGCATCTCGGAACGACGACCGGAATACAGCCACCGCGCTGTCGAATCGACTCGAACCCATCTGGGAATTGTTCCGCGCCCATGGAAGCATCCGCGTGGTATCCGCCATCGCCGAACACCTCGGCCTCGTCGAATCACCCAATCTCCCCCAGCCGGTACGCGGTCTCGACGCGGCCACGCGTTCACGGGTCACCGCCGCGCTCGAGCAGGTTGACGATCTCCTGTGACCTCCAGCGAGGCGTACGTCGGCGCAACCGAACCTCGGATCCGACGACGCGGGCACCCGCCGTGATCACAACGGCATCGAACGCCCGTGTTCACCCAATGGCAGACGACGTCCGTCTCCGCACCCACGAGCGCGACGACATCGCCGACGCCCTCGCCCTCCGCGACCGCCTCCCCGTTATCCGCGTTCGATCTGGCCCACGAAATTCTTCAGGACCGTACAACCTCGACGTCCTCGTCCTCGACGCCGGTTGCAGCGAGCGTGAACTCGAAGATGCCCTCATCGGTCGGCCCACCCACTTCCTCAGCGAGCGCGGAGGTTTACCTTCCTCGGACGCCAGCCGTCGAGGCCCATATCAGCCGCCCGATGCGGAAGAAATATTAGACGGTCGTACCAGTTAGCGGCCAGTAGGTTATCGACGACCGCCACCGTCGGTTCGATCCGCGGACTGAACCCGTTACAGTCCGGGGGCCGGTCCGAGTCCGGCCCGCAGAGCGGACAGGCGCGCGTACGCTCTGTCCCGGTATGCGAGGAGGGCGTCCTTGTCGGATTCGGCGATGTCGAGTAGTCCGCGACCGGACTTGACGCCGACACGGCCCTGCTCGACCAGGGTCGTGAGGAGGTCGGGGACGGCGAACCGCTCCCCGAAGGCCCGCTCGAGGGTTTCGTAGGCGCCTTGGTAGACGTCGAGCCCGGCCATGTCACCGATCGCGAAGGGCCCGAAGAGGGCGAGGCGAAAGCCGAAAGTGTTGCTGACGACAGCGTCGACCTGTTCCGGTGTCGCAGTTCCCTCCTCGACGATCGCCAATGCCTCCTTGTAGAGCGCGAACTGCAGACGGTTGGCGACGAAGCCGGGGGCATCGGCGACCCGGGCGGTGATTTTCCCGAGGGATCGGATGAACCCTTCGGCAGCGTCGACGATTTCGGAATCGGTGGCGGTGCTGGCGATGAGCTCGACACCGGGGATGAACGGTGCCGGGTTCATCCAGTGCACGCCGAGGAAGCGGGCGGGTTCGCAGACTTCCTTGGCGAGTTCGTCGATGGGTATCGCGGAGGTGTTGGTGCCGATGATCGCCTCCGGTCGCGCTGATGACGATATCCGGCGCAGGGTTTCGAGCTTGACGTCGACGATCTCGGGTACGGCTTCGGTGATGTAGTCGGCGTCGGCAACAGCCCGCTCGATCGAGGGTGCTGCGCTGAGATTTTCCGCAATCACGGCGGCAGCCTCCGCGGGGAACAGGCCCAGAGATTCGTACTGCGCCGCCTGAGTGATCAGACGGTCGCGTGACTTCTCGGCGGTTGCCGTGTCGACGTCGGCGAGGGCGACGGGGAATCCGGCCAGGGCGAGGACTTGCGCGATACCTCCGCCCATGTACCCCGATCCCACGACACTGGTGCGTGAAATCTTGTCCAGATCGGCCATCACTTCTGCTTTCGGGTTCGGACTCCGGGAGGAGCGGCGGGGTTCGCCTGGAGTGTTCGGCGGCGGGGCCAGCTGTTATCGGATGGTGTATCCGCCGTCGATCGCAATGGTGTGACCGGTGATCAGCGATGCAGCGTCACTGAGCAGGAAAAGGACCGCACCGACGATGTCTTCCGGTTCCCCGAAGCGCCCCATGGGGATCCGCGATTGGAGCTCGGCGGCCCAGTCCGGGCGGCTCAGGGTCGACTCGGTCAGTTCGGTGCGAACGAACGTCGGTGCCACCGCATTGACCCGGATACCGCTCGACGCCCATTCCAGCGCAAGTGCTTTCGTCAAGTGGATCAGACCGGCCTTGCTGGTGCCGTACGCGGCTCGCTCCTCGATGGCGACCAGCCCTGCCTGGGAGGCGATGTTGACCACCGCCGCTGGAGTCGAGGACGTCAGCCATGATTTGGCGAGCTCGGTGGTGAGGAAGAAACTGCCCCGCAGGTTCGTGCCCAGGACCGAGTCCCAGTCCTGCTCGGTGATCTCGACGGCCGGCTTGGGGATGTTGATGCCGGCGTTGTTGACGAGCAGGTCGATGCCGCCGCTGGCGTCGAGGAGTTCGGCGACACCGCGGCGGATCGAGGCGATGTCGGTCATCTCGAGTGCCACGGAGGGAGTGCCGTAGCGGGCGGATACCGATTCTCCGGTCTCGCGGCTGCGGGTGGTGCCGTAGACCACGGCACCGGCCTCGGCAAGCCCATCAGCGATGGCCTTGCCGAGGCCCCGACCAGCCCCTGTCACGAGGGCGGTCTTGCCCTTCAAATCGAAGGTGGTCATAGAGGTTCCTTAGTTGGTGAAGCGGTGGTCGGACCAGGAGAGCGCCTCGCCGCGGTACTTCGCGGCGCGGACGTCTCCGGATCGGGCATGGCCCTCGAAGTACTCCACGCGGGCCGCGCGACCGCACAGTTCCCCGAAGAAGGCGCTGGACTCGGGGTTGGTCACTTCCTGGTAGGTCACGGTGCGCAGGTACTTGCCGACCCACAGACCACCGGTGTAGCGCGCCGCGCCTCGGGTGGGGAGCACGTGGTTGGTGCCGATGACCTTGTCCCCGTATGACACACAGGTTCCTTCTCCCAGGAAGAGAGCACCGTAATCGTGCATCTTCTCGAGCGCCTCGCGCGGGTTCCGGGTAAGGATCTGCACGTGCTCGGACGCGTATTCGTCGGCCAGCGCGTACGCCTGGTCGAGGTCCTCGACGACCCGAACCTCCCCCCAGTCCCGCCAGGCTGCGCCGGCGAAGTCGCGGGTGGGCATGTCGACCAGAATGGTGTCGATGTGGTCGATGACGGCGCGGCCGAGTTCCTCGCTGGTGGTGATCAGGACGGCGGGTGAGTCGGGGCCGTGTTCGGCCTGCGAGAGCAGGTCGACGGCGACGATGAACGGGTCGGCGTCCTCGTCGGCGACGATAAGCACCTCGGTCGGGCCGGCGAACAGGTCGATGCCGACCTCGCCGAACAGCTGACGCTTGGCCTCGGCGACGAACGCATTCCCGGGTCCGGCGAGCATGTTGACCGGGCGAATGGTTTCAGTACCGACGGCCAGAGCGGCCACTGCCTGGATACCGCCGAGCAGGTAGATCTCGTCGGCGCCGGCCAGCCGCATCGCGGCGATCGTCGCGTCCGGTACCTCACCACGAATGAGTGGGGTGCACGCGGCCACCCGCTCGACTCCGGCTACCTTCGCGGTGATGATCGTCATGTGCGCACTGGCCAGCAGCGGGTACTTGCCGCCGGGAATGTAGGCGCCCGCCGCCTGGATGGGAACGTTCTTCTGTCCCAGGAAAACTCCAGGGAGAGTTTCGATCTCGAAATCGGTCAGTGATTCGAGCTGCTTCTGCGCCATCACCCGGACCTGCTCCTGCACGAAGGTGATGTCCTCGATCACCTGACGCGGAACCCGGGCGACGATCTCGTCGAGTTGCTCGGAGCTGAGCAAGTAGCTGTCGGCGGAGTAGTTGTCGAACTTCTCCGAGTACTCGCGCACCGCCACGTCCCCGCGCTGACGGATGTCCTCGATGACGTTCTCCACTGTCGTCCGCACCGACGAGGTGCTACCCCGCTCGACGCTCTCTCTCTGGGGAACCTTGAGGTCCACGGTGCGGATACCGGGCCGGCGAACTGCGGCGATCGTCATGAGAGAAGTCCTCCATCGTGTGATCGGCGGACGATCGTCCGCCGGGCTGACGTCACGTGACCGTTCCGATGTGGTGCCAGTCACTTACCAGGGTGACTGTATACGTATCCACACTCCTGCGCAACGCCCTGGCGCGTTCCCCGGTCAATCCCGCGGCGAATATCCCTCTTCTACCTGCACAGCAATCTGATTGCTGAGCCGCAGGCACCGAGGGCGCATCGTGAAATGACGAGAATCTTCACAGCATCTCTCGACTTTCTAGTGATTACGTATACACTCACGTCAGGCCTGAGCAGATGTAACCTGCGCCACCCTCCACTCCCCCTAGCATTGGAGCTCACATGTCTGTCGACGCGTCCACTAACCCACCACCGACTTCGGCGACCACAGCCCCTGCCGTCGATCCCGCCATGCGCCGTCGGGCGATGGTGTCCTCGGTACTGGGCTCGTGCATCGAGTGGTACGACTTCTACGTGTACGGGGTGGCCGCGGCGATCATCCTCAATGGCCAGTTCTTCCCGAACGTCGATCCGTTCGTGGGGATCTTGTTGTCGTTCAGTACTTATGCGATCGGCTTCGCGGCGCGGCCGATCGGCGGAGTCATCTTCGCGCACTTCGGCGATCGGGTCGGGCGCAAGAAGATGCTCATGATGACTCTCGGTCTCATGGGCTTCGGAACATTCATGATCGGCTGCCTGCCGAACTTCGCGACGATCGGTATCGCGGCTCCGATCATTCTGGTGTTGCTGCGCATCGTGCAGGGACTCGGCGTCGGCGGCGAATGGGGCGGTGCGGCGCTGATGGCGACCGAGTACGCGCCCGCGAACCGTCGCGGATTCTTCGGCTCGTGGCCGCAGATCGGTGTGCCGGCCGGCACACTGCTCGCCAACGGCGCCTTCTTCCTGGTCATCTGGCTGATGCCGGACGAGGCGTTCGAGGCCTGGGGCTGGCGGATCCCGTTCCTGTCCTCGCTCGCGCTGATCGCATTGTCCTTCTATATCCGCAGCAAGGTCGCCGAATCGCCGGTGTTCGAGGAGATCAAGGCCAAGGGCGAGATCGAGAAGATGCCCGTCGTCAAGGTCATCAAGACCCGCCCGCTGACTATCGTGCGAGTGATCATGATGCGCTTCGCCGAGAACGCGAACTACTACATCTACACCACGTTCCTGCTCGCCTACGGCCCCGAGATCCTGGTCGCCAAGAATGACATCCTGCTCGCGACGATGATCATGGCCGGGCTCGGTCTGTTCACCATCCCGTTCTGGGGATGGGTCTCGGACCGGTGGGGCCGCCGTTACACGGTGCTGGCCGGCGCGGTGACGATGGCGCTGATGGCCTTCCCGTTCTTCTGGGGCGTGCAGACCGGCGACTTCCTGATGGTGCTGCTGGTACTGATCCTGACCTGCAACGTCGGCCGCGACCTGTGCTATTCCGTCGAACCGGCCTACTTCACCGAGCTGTTCGAACCGAAGCTGCGCTACTCCGGAGCGTCGGTAGGACCGCAGGTCGCCGCCGTGCTGGCCGGTGGATTCGCACCGTTGCTCGCCACCGCCCTGATCGGGCCGGACTTCGACCGCTACTGGCTCGTCGCCGGATACATGGTGTTGACCTCACTCATCACGATCGCCGGTGCGCTCTTGTCCCCGGAAACAGCGCCGCGTGTGCGGTCGCGCCGGGGCTGGAGCGAAGAACACGACCCCACCACAGGTCGGTAGCAACAACTGACCGATGTGGCGTGACCACGCCGTCCCACAGCTGTATGCCCTGAGACCTCACAGTGCCAACCGGAAACGAATGGACCGCCATCCGTGCCGACTGCCGGTGAGCTACCGGCTCAATACCTGCGACCCGCCGAGTCGACCGCTGCAGCCTCCGATGGCGGCGCACTCACCGGGGTGCACGCCGTCGACCCCCGCGGCACCAGGTGGGACCGGAACGTCAAAGTCTTGTACGGCGCGTCGGGGTTCTCGATTCGCTCGAGCAGCGCCTCGGCTCCGGCCTCTGCCATGGTCCGGGTGGGTTGGTGCATCGTGGTGAGATCGAATGCAGGCCATGCGCCCATCGCGATGTCGTCGTACCCGACGATCCACAAGTCCTCGGGAACAGCAACTTTCACGGCACGAGCGGCATCCAGTGCGCCGAACGCGATCAGGTCGTTACTGCAGAAGATCGCGGTGGGCCGGTCCGGAGACTCGAGGAGTCTCTTGGTCGCGGTGTAACCGTAGTCGTGGCTGAACGATGTGCCCTCCACGATCCGATCGGCTCTCAATGGCGCACCGGATTCGAGCAACCGCTGCGTGAAGCCCCGGGTTCGGTCGCGAGCGGTGCTGGCGGCGGGCGGCCCTCCGATCAATGCGATCTCGGTATGCCCATTGGCTAGGAGGTAGTCGGCGATGGCGCTGCCTCCGGTGGCGTTGTCACTGGCGACCTGATCGCACTGCAGCGTCTCGACGACACGGTTGATCAGCACGACGGGGCTACGTTTGGCCAGAGCCGCGCGCAGCGGCGCCGAGGCTTCGGTGACCGTGGTGAAGATGATGCCGTCGATGGATCCGGCATTGATCGCTTCCAGCGCGGCATCATTGCCGGGGCCGTCGGAGTTCCACAGCGTCACCTTCTGTCCCGCCTTGTCCAGATACTCGGTCAATGCGCCGAGAATCTCCGGATAGAACGGATTGGTCAGATCGGCAACGACCACCCCGATGGTCTCCACGCGGCCGGTCTTCATTGCGCGCGCACCGAGGTTCGGGACGTAGCCCACCGACGCCGCCGCCTCCATGATCTTCTTGCGGGTCGCAGCGCTGACCTTGCCGTTGCTGAGCGCGCGTGAGACCGTGGCCTGGGACACCCCGGCGATCCTCGCGACGTCCCTACTCGTAGCCATACGTATCCACTCCGCCTCCGCACCGTGTCGGACGCCGCAGCTCGCGCGCCGCCGCACTCCCCATCATCCCACGTCAACCATCCTAATTCGTTCTCCGAAACACAACGACGCGAACCGGCCGAGGACGCCAATCTGCGGAGGTCGCGAGCCCTCTCGGCAAGGATGAACGGATACGTATTCGGTAGTGATACGCCTATACGCGGATTGCTCATTACATCGCCAGTTACAGTGCCAATTCGAATGTGCTTGCAAGGAAGCCGGTATCGCGGCGAATGATCAGCGCTCTGCGGTTTCTTTGTTCGCGCATGAGCACTGACTCGAGGTGTCGGCGCTCCGCCGCGGACAATCCTCCCCGCACGCCGCGCAACTCGCCGACCCGTACGGCGTGGTTCTTTCACTCCCGCTCTAGTGGGCCTTCCTGACAGATATGTTCGCGATCGATTCGCGGCGTCTCCTGATCGCGCGACGCTCACCCTCCTCGGGAAAGAGCACAGGGGATCGAGGTTGCGACAGTGGACGCGGCCTTGGCAAGCAGAATACGAACGGCCATACCTCATCGTGACGCCTCAACATGTAGCGTACGCTATCTATTCGTGCACTACTTATATGGCGGAATACCTAAGGCGTCGGCCGCTACGGCCGCCATCGAAACAGGTCAAACGGTGCACAGATCGGACAAGACAGCTTCCACAAGTGAGGACATGGCGAATGAGGCAGTCCAACAGCACCTTCCACGACGAGACTCGGGGTGCAAGCACATTCGACGCCATGATGACGCGATTCTCGCCGAGGAGTCGCACGAACCGCCTGTGCGTGCGCTGTCCCCGGAAGGGGACCTCCGCACGCGGCACGACGGATGCACCTGTTCCGAAGGCCGCGCGTCCAGTCCCCCGGGCTGCCGAACGCGACGCCTGGTCGGGCCAGGTGACGAAGGCGCTCGACGCCGAACATCGGTCCGACGTTACGCACATACATTGGGCGCGACGAAGATTCAATAGTCAATCCACATCCTCCTAGCTGCCGCCGGGTAGACATGACTATTCCAACGGACGGCCGAGGCTGCCCGCTTCAGGGCGGTCGAGGAATATATTCAGACGGTTACGGAGTTGCACGACGGTGTTCAAAGTATTAGAGAACGAGCCTCGGCAGATGGGGGCCTTGGATCGTGCGTTGGCCTCGCTGGACTGGCCCGTTCAGGCTGCACAGCGTGAGTTGCTGGCGCCGGGTGAACGAGTCGCGCGGGTGCATGACTCCGCCGGGTTCTCCTACATTTCTGCAGGAACTGCAGCACTTCTAGTAGGCCGAGAACGAACTGAACTTTCCGCCGGTGACCTAATCATTTACCCCCGGGCCCACCGAGCCGAGATCCGCGCCAGGCGCGAGTCCAACGTTATCAACGCATGGTTTCTGCCTTCGGGCGGCTCAGCTCAGACTCTCGGCACTTTCCCCAACACTCTGTTGGTGAGAGAGTTCTCTGAACGTGAACCAAATATGGCGATGCTCATCGAGGGTATGCTCAGCGGACAAGCCACCGCTTCCGATTTCAGTCGTGCAGGTGATGCGGTGGTGTGCAGCCTCATTTCCACCACCATCGTCTCGGCCGCAATCCGACTGTGGGCTGTGCTTGGCTGCGCGCCCGAGCGGTGGCTGCACCAGGTGTCGGACCCGTTTGTTGCTCGCGCCCTCGATGCGATCCACGAGAGTCCTGGGGATGCCTGGACCGTGCAAAACCTGGCGAAGGTGGCAACCATGTCTCGATCAGCCTTCGCGGAGCGCTTCACCACGCTGGTAGGTCAAACCCCGGCATCATATTTGACCGAAGTTCGGATGGAGACCAGTAAAACGCTTTTGATCCGTGACGGGCTGAGCATCGCAGAAACTGCCCACCGCCTCGGGTACGAATCTGAGGCCGGTTTCAGGCGCGCCTTTCGACGGCACACCGGGTCCGCGCCCGCAGTCTGGCGCGGACAACAACGGTCCCTCTTACTTCCTGCCGTATAGGTCCGGTGATGCCTTCAAGCTTCCTGCTGTTGTCGTCCTGGCCATTCGGAATAGGGTTCCACCAACGAGGGCAGCAATTGCGGCGGCAATCAATGTCACCTGCACTCCGGCGTTATCGGCAACCACGCCACCGAGTCCCGCTCCAAGAGTGATCGCAATCTGGAAGCCGGTCACGATCAGCCCGCCTACGGATTCCATCCGATCCTGAGCGAGCCGCCCGATCCAGGTACTGACCACCAGCAACCACGCCCCAAATCCGATACCCCATGCTGTCGCGCCCACCCCCACGGCCCAGAATTGTCCAGGGAAGAGCGCGACCGTAGCGATGCCAAAGCCGATGAGTGCAGGCACAACCAAACGCATCAGGTTTAGGTGCTTGTCCACGAGCAGCCCGACGACGACGTTTCCGGCGAGGCCTCCAATACCGAACGCCGCCAACAACCCTGCGATTCCGCCCGCGCCGATGCCGGGCACTTGCTCGAATGCCAACCGAATATAGGTGAACGCGGCAAAGTGGCCAAGGACGGTGAGCACATGCCCTATCAGGCCCAACGACAGGCCGGGCACCTTTAGGGTGTCCGCCAACTCACGGAATCCCGTGGTGGTGGCAGGGGCGATTGCAGGCAACACGGTGCGCAACAAGATAGCGACCAGCACCGACACTACGGCTACACCGACAAACACCACGCGCCAATCAAACACGGAGCCAAGGTAGACACCCAGGGGCACTCCGCCCACCGTGGCCACGGTGGTGCCACCGTTCACGAGCATGAGGCCACGGCCCAGGCGTTCCGGTGCCACCAGTTGGGAGACGATCGCCAACGACATTGCCCAGAATCCGCTAATTGCGGCCCCAAGGATCAACCGGGCGACGAGCAACAGCACGAGATTGGGTGCGATGGCGACCAGAATGTTGGACACCGCAGCGGTCAGAGCAACACCAGTCAGAAGTGTTCGCCGGTCCAGCCGGGGAAACATCATGCCAACGACGGGGGCCACCAAAAACCCCATGAACGCGGTCGCGGTGACCGTCTGTCCCGCCTGACCCTCAGTGATGTCGAGAGAGGCCGCCATCTGTGTCAGCAGACTGGGCGGAAGAAACTCGGCGAGCACCAGCGTAAAACTGGTGGCCATGAGGATAAGCACCCCCGCCCACCCAGCACGCTCGGAGCGGCGTGGGGGGAGGATTCTAGGTGCGGTGTTTGTTGTCATTCTTTGATCGTTCCGAGAATGCGCTGAAAATACGGGACCGATCGTCCACACAACAGAGCCGAACGTCCACACAATTTTCGCGGCCACCGGCGCCCTCCCGCCCGCACCCCTCACCGCTGTTTCACTGGACTCCGGCCTCCAGGAACAGCTCTCAGATGCACGTACGCTTCCGGCGGATGCCTACCTGTCCCCCAATGTCCTCGATTGGGGGCGTGAGCACTTACTGGAGGCCGCTTGGTCTGCGTGGGGCGCAGCAGTGACGTCGGCAGGACAGGTGACCAGCGCGCCGTCCGGGTCGGGACCCAAGGCTGGTCCGAAGATCGATTGCGATCCGGACCAGCCCCACGCACGACTCGCGATGGCAAGCTCGACGCCCGTCATCCTCCCCCACTGCTCCGCCCGTCACTTCGATACCGAGGTACGGGTTTACTGTCGGCGCGCGGTGATGCAATATTGCACATCCCCATTGCAGGTTAGGTGATTCCGCCGGCCTCCCCTAGCCGGGCACACTTGTATTCGTCCCCGCCGGAAGCTGCGCGAAGCGAAGAGATTCCCGGGGTCTACCCCGTGGGCTCGGACGAGTCGATACAACCTGCTGGCATCGACTCGGACCACGCGTGGAACGTCGGCTACCACACCGCTAGGAGTACAGATGAGCAAGATCGCTTTCCTCGGCCTCGGAAACATGGGCTTGGGTATGGCCACGAATCTGGTGCGCAACGGCCACACAGTCACCGGATTCGACCCCTCCCCAGCGGCATCGGAGAAGGCGGAATCACACGGAATCGATTCTGCTGCATCACCTGTCGACGCAGCGGAGCGTGCCGACGTGATCATCACCATGCTGCCCAGCGGTAAGCACGTGCTCGACGTCTACGCCGACCTGGTCCCGGCCACATCGCAGGGAACCCTCTTCCTCGACTGCTCGACGATCGATGTCGGCGACGCGCGAGCCGCCGCTGAACTGGCTGTCGGCGCCGGGCATCAGGCGGTGGACGCCCCGGTGTCCGGAGGCACGGTCGCCGCGGATGGCGGAACCCTCACCTTCATGGTCGGCGGCCCGGCCGACGCGGTGGACCGAGCAAGCTCACTTCTCGACGCCATGGGGTCCCGTATCGTCCGATGCGGCGACTCCGGAGCAGGTCAGGCTGCGAAGATCTGCAACAACATGGTTCTGGGGATCTCCATGATCGCCGTCAGCGAAGCCTTCGCGCTGGGCGCAAAGCTGGGCCTGACCGACCAGGCACTGTTCGACGTCTCGTCGACCGCGTCTGGTCAGTGCTGGGCGTTGACCACGAACTGCCCGGTTCCCGGACCGGTTCCGACCAGCCCCGCCAACCGCGACTATGCCGGCGGGTTCGCGAGTGCATTGATGCTCAAGGACCTCCGACTCGCGCAGTCCGCCGCGACGGACAACGGTGTCGATACCACGCTCGGACGGCGCGCCACCGAACTCTACGAACAGTTCGTCGCCCAGGACGGCCCGGGTCGTGACTTCTCTGCGATCGTGACGGCGATCCGTGCCGGTGCATATGACGCGCAGGCACAACAGTCGTAGCCCCTCCCACGTAGACCTCGCCCCGTGCCGCGGGAGTGAGGCACTGCTCGATGTGAAAGGAATTCGTTGTGCGCATCATTCTGACAGGGCCGCCGGGAGCGGGTAAAGGCACACAGGCGCAGTCTCTTTCGACCGCACTGCAGCTCCCCCACATCTCGACCGGCGATCTGTTCCGCAGCCACATCGCACAGGGCACGGAACTGGGACAGACGGCGAAATCGTTCCTCGATGCCGGCGAACTGGTCCCGGACGAGGTCACCATCGGTATGGTCGCGGAGCGACTCGCAGCCGACGACACGGCCGCCGGGTTCATTCTGGACGGCTTCCCCCGCACCGTGGCGCAGGCGATCGCCCTCGATGAGCTCCTCGGCGGGCAGCTGCGCCAAATCAACGTCGTCCTGGACTTTTCGATAGCGGACGATGCAGTCGTCGCGCGGATGCTTGCCCGTGGCCGCGCCGACGACACCGAGGACGTCATTCGTCGACGCCTGAGGGTCTATCACGACGAAACCCGACCGCTGCTCGATTACTACGCGCCAGTTCTTCTGTCGGTCGATGCAGGAGGTGAGGTCGACGAGGTCTACGCCCACGCGATCGGCGCGCTGTCCGAGCGCGGAAGCGTCGCTCCATCCGCCTAGCGCTGTTCCCCCCTCTCTCCAGCAGAGCCATCCGTATATCAAGGAGATTCCGACATGACCTCCACACAAACCTCACTCGCTGAGCTCCACATCCCCGAACCCCGCGACTACCCCATGTTCGTCGACGGCGCCTGGGTGGAAGCCCTGTCCGGTCAGTGGAGTGAAGTGACCACCCCGATCCTGCGTGAGCATGTGATCGGCCGTGTCCCGTCCTCGAGCACCGGGGACGTCGATCGCGCGGTGCGTGCCGCGCAGAAGGCGTTCCCCCGGTGGCGCTCTCAGCACTTCACGGCACGGGGCCGGATCCTGAGCCGGATCGCCGACGCCATCGACGCGCGCGGCGAGGAACTGGCCCGCCTCACCGCTCTGGACACCGGCAACGCGTTGCGCACCCAGGCGCGCCCCGAGGTCGCCACCCTGGCGAACCTGTTCCGGTACTTCGCCGGTGTCGCCGGCGAGATCAAGGGCACCGTCCTGCCCGCCGGCGACGATCAGCTCCAGTACTCGCGGCAGGAGCCGCTCGGCGTCATCGGGTGCATCCTGCCCTGGAACTCCCCGCTGATGATCGCTGGATTCAAGATCCCCGCCGCCCTCGTCGCGGGAAACACTGTCGTGGTCAAGGCGGCCGAGGCAGCCCCGCTGAGCGTGCTGCTGCTCGCCGAGATCTGCGCCGAGTTCCTGCCGGCCGGTGTCCTCAACGTGCTTACCGGCACCGGCGCGGTCGCCGGTGAAGCCCTCGTCCAGCACCCCGAGGTCGACAAGATCTCCTTCACCGGCTCCACCGAGGTGGGCCGCCATGTCGCCCGCGAAGCCGGCGGCCGCCTCGCCCACGTCTCCCTCGAACTCGGCGGCAAGAACCCCTCGATCGTCTTCCCCGACGTGGACATCGACGACGACTTCATCAATCAACTGCTGCTCTCGACCCGGGTGCACCGGCAGGGCCAGAGCTGCACCGCCGGTTCCCGGCTGTTCCTGCACCAGGACATCTACGACGAGGTCCTCGACCGGCTCGTCACCACCCTGGCAGGTCTGGAGGTCGGGAACCCGCTCGCCGAGTCCACGGACATGGGCGCCATCATCAACGACAAGCAGTTCGCCTCCGTGTGCGGATTCCTCGACGACGGTCTGAGCTCGTCCCAGGTGTCGGTGGCCCTCGACGGCTCACCGGACAAGCTCGGCAATTCCGACGGTTACTACATGGGCCCCACCGTGTTCTCCGGCGCCGACAACTCGTGGCGCCTGTCCCGGGAGGAGATCTTCGGGCCCGCGCTCGTCGCGATCCCGTGGAACGACCACTCCGACGTCATCGAGATGGCCAACGACTCGCACTACGGTCTGGCCGCATACGTGTGGACACACAACCTCGATCTGGCTCTGTCCACCGCCCACGCCCTCGAAACCGGATGGGTGCAGGTCAACCAGGGCGGAGGCCAGATGGTCGGCCAGTCCTACGGCGGATACAAGCAGAGTGGCCTCGGTCGCGAAGTGTCGCTCGAGGGCATGATCGCCGGATTCACCCAGACCAAGCAGGTCAATGTGCGCCTGCGCACACTCTGAGAAGGGAGCGCACCATGACTGTCGGACCACTCGATGACATCCTCGTGCTCGACCTCTCGCGGGCGCTGGCGGGGCCCATCGCCGCGATGATGCTCGGCGACCTCGGTGCCCGCGTGATCAAGGTCGAAGCCCCGGGCACCGGCGACGACTCCCGCACGTGGGGGCCGCCGTTCGTCGGGCCGGCCGACGACCCGCAGTCGTCGTACTTCATGTCGGCGAACCGGAACAAGGAATCGATCGTGCTGGACCTCAAATCCGAGCACGGTAAGGATGCGCTGCGTCGCCTGATCCGGCGGGCGGACGTGCTGATCGAGAACCTGCGGCCGGGCGCGTTCGACCGGCTCGGCTTTGCGGCCGACGTGCTCGAGGAGCTCAACCCGCGCCTGATCACGTTGTCGATCACCGGCTTCGGGCATGACGGGCCCGAGGGTTCCCGCGCCGGCTACGACCAGATCGCGCAGGGCGAGGCCGGGCTGATGTCGGTGACCGGTGACCCCGACGGGGAGCCGACGCGGATCGGAGTCCCGGTCGCCGACGTCCTCGCCGGTGTCCACGGGGCCACGGGTGTGTCGGCCGCGCTGGCATCGAGGGAAAAGACCGGCAAGGGCATGGTCGTCCGGACGTCCTTGTTGGCCGCCGCGATCAGCGCCCACACCTTCCAGGGCACCAAGTGGACGGTCGGCGGACAGGTCGCGCAGCGGTCCGGCAACCACCACCCGCAGATCGCCCCGTACGGAAGCTTCCGCTGCGCCGACGGATACGTTCAGATCGCGGTCGGCAGCGAGGCGATCTGGGCGAAATTCGCCCCGGTGGCCGGACTGTCTGCCCAGGATCCGCGGTTCGCCGTCAATCGGGACCGGGTCGCGAACCGCGACAAGCTGATCACGGCAATCGAGGCCGACTTCGCCCGCCGTCCTCGGGCCGATATCCTCGCCGAACTCGAGGCCGCGGGTGTTCCCGCGGGGTCGATCCGCACGATCGACGAGGTCTACGAGTGGGAGCAGACCCGCAGCCAGGGACTACTCCTCGAAGTCGAGCATCCGGTGGTGGGGCCGGTGCAGTTGCCGGGCCCGTCCCTGCGGATGGAAACGGCCGGCGGTGAGTCGCTGGTGCGGGCCGCGCATGCTGCCCCGCCGGTACTCGGACAGCACACTGAACAGATTCTCGACTGGCTCGACTCGGTCGACGCCACCGATCCGCTCGATGCGATGGTGCCGGCGCAGGCGTGAACTCGGTGAGAGTCCTACTGGCACACAGGGCAGCGGCGTTGCAGGAGTCTGCCTCCTGCGACGCCGCCCCGGGTGCGCCGGGAACCTACACAGTGGGGACCAGTTCGTTTCGCCGACTGCGCGCCTCGTCCTGAATCGCTTGCCGGACGGCCTGTACCGCCGGATTGGTGAGGCTTTCGCGGCGCGCGGCCAGGGAGAAGGCGAGCCGAACATCGACGGCATCCGGCAAGATCCTGCGCAGATCAGCATGCTCGTCCGCCATGAACGCCGGCAACAGCCCGATGCCACCGCCGGAACGCGTGGCAGCAACATGAGCGAAGATGTTGGTGGACATGAACTTTGCAGCGACACCGGGAAGATGCCGGCTCAGGTCGAGATCGCCGACCTGCAGCAAGGAGTCGACGAAGAAGACCAGCGGGTGCGCTGTCAGCTCGTCCAGGCTGCCGGGTTCGCCGTGCTCGTGGAAGTACCCTTCGCTGCCGTACAACCCCAGCGAGTACTGGCAAACACGTTCGGAGACCAGCCGACTGCTGATCGGCGTGCCCACCGCGACAGCGAGGTCGAACCCTGATTGATACAGATTCAGTTGTCTTGTATCCGTGATCAACTCGACGACAAGGTGCGGGTGACTCATCCGCAGCTTGGCCAACGCGGGAGCGACGAACAACGACCCGAATCCGTCCGGAGCGGTGATCCGGATGGTTCCCCGGAGTGGATTCTCACTGATACCGAGGACTACGTCGGCGGTTTCCTGGACGGCTTCCTCGATCAGTCGCGCCTTCTCCGCGATCGATCGGCCGACATCGGTCAGCTCCCACCCGTCGGCACTGCGCTGCAGCAGACGGACACCCAGGACCTTCTCGAGGGCACGCACACGCCTCGAGACGGTGGTGTGGTCGACGCCCAGGTCCAGTGCCGCGGATTGGCGGCGACCGGTTCGCGCGACGGCGAGCAGGTACCGAAGATCATCCGAGCGGATGTTGCGTACGTCGATCACGGCCGGCCTCCCGGCAGGTCGGCCGCCGTGGTGTGGTGTCCGCCCGGTTCGGCGGTCGATGCACGTCGGGTTGCAGAGAGTAGCTGTTGCAGGTCCTGGTGGAGACGGCGCATGACCTTCGGGTCCACGAGGGCGACGGCATCGAGAGCGCGGGTCGCCGAGGTTGCCACCTCGCGACCCTTCTCGGTGATCGTGACGAGGGTCGAGCGGCGATCGGACCGATTGATCGTCCGCAAGGCCAACCCGGAACCCTCGAGCCCTTCGATCAGCGTTCCGATCGTGGTGGGATGCCTGTCGAGAGCACGGACGATCCGCACCATCGGCAGTGGAGCGTTCGCGGCGACCATCATGGCCAGGACCTCGTACCGGGCGAAGGACAGTCCGAGTGGACGCAACGTGGAGTTGAGTTGATGGGTGATCAGCTTCTGCGTCTGCAGTACGGCGGCGATCAGCGACGTATACGGCGCCACAGATTCGGCAGCCGGCGCCAGGCGGGGTGGTTGCGCAGTGGCCACCGGAAGCCTCCTAGTTGTCCGGAATGGGCATCGAATGAACGCCCTGAGTGTGTATTTAGCGAAACTTGCGTTCGGCGGACGGGACGGTGTCGGCACTTTCCGTGTCGAACTGTTCCGGTTTGGAGTGGGTCACACCCACTGGCGATTTACATGGATATCCAACTATAGTACTTCCAACTTCTCCGATCTGAAAGGGTCGATCTGTATGTTCACCTTGACCGATGACGAGCGGGCGATCAGCGACACCGCCCGTGACTTCGCGGCCGAGCATCTCGCGCCGCACGCCGTGGAGTGGGATCAGGCCAAGCATTTCCCTGTGGATGTCCTGCGGAAGGCGGCGTCTTTGGGGATGGGTGGGATCTATATCCGTGAGGATGTGGGTGGGTCCGAGTTGACTCGTGTCGACGCGGCCCGCATCTTCGAGCAGCTCGCGAAGGGGTGCCCGTCGATCGCCGCGTACATTTCGATCCACAACATGGTCACCTGGATGATCGACCGGTTCGGCACCGACGAGCAGCGCCGCGCGTGGGTGCCGGGGCTGTGTTCGATGGATCAGCTCGGCAGTTACTGCCTGACCGAGCCGGGGGCCGG
>NZ_LTCZ01000039.1:17980-19661 GCF_001583455.1 Rhodococcus sp. LB1
CCGCGGGGGATTTCGGCGTTCATCGTCCCGAAGGGGTCGCCGGGTCTGTCGTTCGGGCCGAACGAGGTGAAGATGGGCTGGAACGCCCAGCCCACCCGGCAGGTGATCTTCGAGGACGTGCGGGTGCCGGCGGCGAATCTGCTCGGGTCCGAGGGCGGTGGTTTCCGGATCGCGATGGCCGGCCTGAACGGTGGCCGGCTCAACATCGCGGCGTGTTCGGTGGGCGGCGCGCAGACCGCGTTGGACAAGGCCGTCGCCTACCTGAGGGACCGGAAGGCGTTCGGGTCGCCGCTGATCGACTCGCAGGCACTGCAGTTCCAGCTCGCCGACATGCGCACCGAACTGGAGGCGGCCCGCACCCTGCTGTGGCGGGCGGCGGCGGCGCTCGAGGACGGCGCCCCCGACGTCGTGGAGCTGTGTGCGATGGCGAAGCGGTTCGCCACCGACACCGGGTTCGAGGTCGCGAACCGGGCGCTGCAGCTGCACGGGGGGTACGGCTATCTTGCCGAGTACGGAATCGAGAAGATCGTCCGGGACCTGCGGGTGCACCAGATCCTCGAGGGCAGCAACGAGATCATGCGGGTGGTCATCGCCCGCAGCGTCGTCGCGGGGGCCGGACACGGAAACAGAGGAGCGGCATGAGCGAGGCGGTACCGGCGGAACCGGAAGTTCTGATCACCACGAGCGGCGGTCTGGGCCGGATCGTGCTCAATCGGCCCCGGGCGATCAACGCCCTCAATCATGCGATGGTCCGGCAGATCGCGGCGGCCCTGACCGAATGGTCCGGCGACGACGCGGTCCGGGCGGTGGTGATCACCGGTGCCGGGGAGCGGGGCCTGTGCGCGGGCGGCGACATCGTGTCGATCTACCACGACGCGAAGGACGGGGGCACCGGTTCGCGGGAGTTCTGGCGCGAGGAGTACATCCTCAACGCGGCCATCGCGAACTACGGCAAGCCGTACGTGGCGATCATGGACGGCATCGTGATGGGCGGCGGGGTCGGGGTGTCGGCGCACGGCAGCGTGCGGATCGTCACCGAACGGTCGATGATCGGGATGCCCGAGACCGGGATCGGGTTCGTCCCCGACGTCGGCGGCACCTACCTGCTGGCCCGCACCCCGGGCGAGCTGGGCACCCACATCGCCCTGACCACCGCCCGGCTCAGCGCCGGCGACGCGATCGCGTGCGGGTTCGCCGACCACTTCATCCCGTCGGGGAGGATCGAGCAGTTCATCGACGCGTTGTCGACGACGTCCGTTCAGGAGGCGCTCGGCGCGTTCACCGAACCGGCACCGGCATCGGAGTTGCTGGCGCAGCAGGACTGGATCGACGCCGCGTACTCGGCCGACACTGTCGCCGACATCGTCGCCCGGTTGCGCGGCAGTGGGGTGCCCGAGGCGGAGAAGGCGGCCGAGCAGGTGCGCTCGAAGTCGCCGACCGCGTGCGCGGTCACCCTGAAATCGCTGCGCCGCGCCCGGCAGGCCGGCAGTCTCGAGGAAGTCCTCGATGACGAGTTCCGGGTGTCCGTCGCCTGCCTGCGCTCACCCGACCTCGTCGAGGGCATCCGGGCGCAGGTCGTGGACAAGGACCGCAACCCGCACTGGTCGCCCGCCACGATCGAGGAGGTCGACCCAGCGCGGGTCGACGCGTTCTTCGCACCACTCGGCGACCTCGAACTCGG
>NZ_LTCZ01000040.1:0-5398 GCF_001583455.1 Rhodococcus sp. LB1
TCGCGGTCAAGCACGCACCCCGAATGGGCGCCAGGTTGGCCACCGACATCCTTGCCGCCCTCGACGAGCAGGCCGTGGTGGTGCCCGGCACCGCGGCCGCCGAAACCGTTCTCCCCAAACTCGCGGATTCACTGAAAGAGACCCTGTTACAACGCAAAGCGGTCGCCGCGGACGTGGAGAGGGCCCTCGATGACCACCCTCTTTCCCCAGTCCTGACCTCGATGCCCGGCATCGGCGTCAGGACGGCAGCTCGGATCCTGATCGAGGTCGGCGACGGCTCCGCCTTCCCCTCCGCCGCCCACCTGGCGGCCTACGCCGGCATCGCACCGGTCACCCGAAAATCGGGATCCTCCATCCGTGGCGAGCACCCCGCCCGCTCCGGCAACAAGAAACTCAAACGCGCCCTGTTCCTGTCCGCCTTCGCCGCCCTCCACGACCCCACCAGTCGCGCCTACTACGACAAGAAACGGGACGAGAAGAAGAAACACAACGCGGCCCTGATCTGCCTCGCCCGACGCCGCTGCGACGTCCTCTACGCCATGCTCAAGAACAAGGAACTCTACCGGAATCCAACCCCCTCAGCGGCTTGACGAAAACCATAGGGACACACCCCTATCCGGAGTCTCCTGCGCCTAGATCGACCGTGAGGTCCTCGGTGTCGGCGAAGACCAGACGCCCGTCGTCAAGAGCCACCGCCCACCTATGCACAGGTGCCCAATCATGGCCGCGTCCAGCGGTGTCGGTCAGTTCGGCGTAGTCCTCGACGATCACGCCTGTCGCTGCCTCAGACGGCCTACGCACCAGCACTCGGGTGCCCACGCGCAACGCATCAGGTGACGCCGGTTCCTTCTCGCTCTCGTCACTCATGGACTGCATCTTTCTTCGGCTGCCCCTCGGAGCACAAGCATGACCTATCCGCGCCCACCAGACGAACTCACAACCACCGGCCGATCGGCGCCCAGGCCATGTGGGTTCACACGCGCGCCGGCCGCGCAGGTGACGAGCTGGCATACGGGCCGCCCACGGATCTCATTGCGGTCGGATTTCTCCGGGGCGAAGCGCGGAATAATCCGATGTTCCGCGGGTACTCCCGACCTACGCTGCACAGCGGGCTCGACGGCCCCGGTGGCAGCCAGGCCCAACGACCAGCGCTCCCCTTTCGCTGGCCGGAGGGCCGCTCGCCGCCGAGGCATCAAGAGCTCGCGCAGGCCCGTGGCCAGGGCGGCGCCCATAAAGTCTTTATCGAAACGGACACTGACCCGGTAGGTGAGCTTCGGTTTACCGGTGTGATCGAGCGGAAGACGTCTCGTCAAGTAGCGAATCGACAAGGTCCGCTGCCGCGGCGGTTCTTGCGACGTTCTTTGTTGTCCCGCTGCCGGTTGCTATGTGGTCCAGGTAGGCGACTTCGCACGTGAACACCGGCGCGTGGGCGGCGCCCTCCATTCTCACGGCCCACTGCGGGGAGGGATGGCCGTGGTGTTCGGCATGGCTGATCACCCAGGCGATCGGGTTCTTCTGCGCTCGCTCCCGCCGTCTCGACGCCTGGCCCGAATCCGAAACCATGGGTCCGCTGCGCGCTGATGCCGGCCGCGCCCGTACCCCTGCGTGCGTGGTGCTCGGGGGCACCGGCTGCGGATCGTCCCGCAGCGGAGAGCCGACCTCCGGATGGCTCTCCCCTGCCGCGACGGCCTTCGTCAGGCCCCACGCTGCGTCCTGCTCGGCTCGCTTCTTACTGCCCGCGGTGGCCCACGGCCCACAGACCTGACCAACCCGGAATCGGGCCGCGAACACCGGCGTGTGCGAGGGCCCGCGGTGATCGCCGTCGATCTCGGGCCGGTGCAGGCCCGGGTGCGCCTGCAGCCACATCGACACCACACTCGGCCCGAACTCCGGATGCGCCCGCGATGCCCAGTCGAAGACCTCGCGTCGGATCGGCGCCCAATTCTCCCCGGCTTCGAGCAACGTCACGATCGAGGTCACCGTCACGTCGTCGGCCTGCACGCGCCGGCGCAGCTCACTGACCACGTCACCGATCGGGTCACGTGCTGTTGCGGCCGCGAGCACCTTCGCCCACCGCTTCGAGTCGAGACCCTCGAGTTCGCCGGCGGCGACGACCTGCGCGGTCACCTTTCGATCGCGTGCCTTGAAGTGCGCTGCCTTCTCTTCCCGGTCCGCGGCGATCCGCCGGTTGATATCGGCGGCGAGGTTGCCCAGTTGCTCTGTCGTGTACGGGGCCGGCCCGGAGTCGAGATGGGCGAAGATCACCCGCTGGGTGATCAGGTCCGACACCCTACGCAGCGGCGACGTCGCGTGCGTGTACGCCGCCAACCGGAGACCGTGATGGCCATGCACCGTCGGTGCGTACGTGGCAGCACGATACGACGATTGCAGACGCGAACGCAGCTTCTCGAACAGCACTGGATCGGTCATCGCCACCGCAACCTCAGCCGCGAGGTCCTCGGTGCTGCCCGCCGTCACCGCGCTACGGTGATTGCGGAACAGGACCGGAAGATCCTCCTGCACACACCACATGGCGATCGCCTCGTTGGCTGCGATCATCAACTCCTGCACGATGACATATCCCACCGTCCGCACGTCCAGCGGGATCGGCGCGATCCCCCCTTCCTCAGTGGAGCCCCAGCCGTGCGCGAGATCATAGAGGGCGAAGACACCGGACCTGCGACGTCCCTGGAGCAGCACCTGCGCGGCGTCATTCGCGGCTCGCACGCCCTCGTGTAGCGGGTCGTCGACCGACCCGAGGATTTCGGTAATCTGCCCATGATCGACCGCGACGCACCTACCGGCCGGCACCCGCCCGCGATCGACGCTCACCCCGGACACCACCCCGTCCGCGGACAGATCTGCTAGTACCCGCAGCGTGGACCTCTCCGCTGTCTCGGTCAATGTTGCCGCCTGCTCGGTGTCGCGGCCAAGCATCGGCACCGTCCGACGGGACAGATACTTCGATTCACGGCGCAGGAATGCCGTCGCATCGGCGTCGGAACCTAGGGCCACGACGTCCGCGACCCCGGCGATGTGCACCTCCAGCTTCCAACCTGAACCGTCGGCGAGCTCGGTCACCGCGAACGCATCATCGCGATCGAGGGCCTCGGACCGATCCACCATCAACAACGGCACACCACTATTGGACACTGCGCCTCCTCAACCAGAAATCGGCAGCGACACTGCACCAGAAACCATCAGTACCAGCGACGGACATCAGTGTCGATCACCTCTTCCCTTCGACACGCCCACCGATCCGGCGGACTTGCGGCTACGCCGCCAACGCCCTGTTGAGGCAGCTTCGTCCCTGCCCACCCTGGTGTCCCCCACGCCCCTGGTGCCGGTCTCTTGCCCCTGAGCACCCGTTACTTCCGAATCTGACGACCACCGAAACGGGGGCCGCGCTGTACGGGAGCAGCTCCAGCGTGCACGAACACGCCCGACCAGCACGAACAAGACGACCACCTCGCTCAAAAGCGTAGATCTGGTCTAACACCCGGGCCGACAACCTAACGCGAGGCGCGCCGTGTATTCGGTGAGAGTTCACATTTGCCCTACCTGCCAGTGGACCTGCGCGGCTTGGGTACACCAATACGCCACCCCGTCACCAACTCCTCCGCCCGCCCTGCCGCTGGCCCCCACGGATGGAAAATGCTGTCGCTGAATCGAAGTCGGTCATGACTGGTTTATGGACGGATCCTACGATTGTGCCCGAACCGAGAGCCGCAGTGGCATATTTCTGAGTATGCCCAGGTACCTGGTAACGCTCGATGATGGAACATCGAGCGAGAAGACATTCGAATCAGACTTTCACGCGATTAACGAGACGCACCGGCCCCATCCACCCCGGCGCGGCATCGCCCAGATCGACCGTTACGACAAGGTCGGAACGCTGGTCCCGGTGTGGCCAGCCTCCACAACCAAGTCCAGCTGACCGCGGTGCGTAGCGCGCAAGCCCGGTCCTTCAGGGCCGGGTTAGCGCATCGACTTCGGCCTGCCGGGAGCGCGGGGCGGTCGCCGCTGCTGCTCGATGTACTGCCGGATGATCGAGATGGGTGCCCCGCCGCACGATGCGGCGAAGTAGCTCGGGGACCAGAGGTGTCCGTTCATCGAGTGTCGGTTCACCCATTCTCGGTACTGGTCGCGCAGGCGGCGTGCGGAGACGCCTTTGAGGCTGTTCACCAGCTTCGAGATTTGGATGGTCGGAGGGTATTCGATCAGCAGGTGCACGTGGTCGCCCTCCCCGTTGAACTCGACCAGCCGAGAACCGTAGTCGTCGCACACGCTGCGCATCACCTGTTCGCAGGTGGTCAGCAGCTCGTCGGTGAGGACTCCGCGGCGATACTTGGTAACAAAGACCAAGTGGACGTGCAGGGCGGAAAATACGGAGCGGCCGCGTCTGTATTCAGGTTCAGAAACCATAGACCAATGTTATTCTTTGGGTGTGCAGTTGCGATACCAGTACCGCGTCTATCCGACGCCCGGTCAGCAGGACATGCTGGCCCGGTCGTTCGGGTGTGCGCGGGTGGTGTTCAACGACTGCCTGCGCATCCACCAGGACGCGTATGCGTGCGGGGTGAGACTGTCGGATACCGCCGTGCAGAAGCAGGCAGTCACCGCAGCGAAGAAGACTCCGGAGCGGGCCTGGTTGGGCGAGGTCGCATCGGTGGTGCTGGTGCAGGTGTGTCAGGACGCGCGGCGGGCGTACCGAAACTGGTTCGACTCGCTCTCCGGGAAACGGAAGGGCCGCAAGGTCGGCGCGCCACGGTTCCGGTCCCGCCGGGACAATCGGCAGACGATCCGGCTGACCCGCAACGGGTTCTCGAATCGCCCGAACGGGAAGCTGTACGTGGCGAAGGTCGGCGAGTTGGAGGTCGCCTGGTCCCGCGATCTGCCCTCGGAGCCGTCCTCGGTGACGATCATCAAGGATGCAGCGGGCCGGTACTTCGCGTCGTTCGTGGTCGAGACCACCGACGAACCTCTGCCGCCGGTCGATGCGGAGGTCGGTATCGACCTCGGGTTGGCAACGTTCGCGGTCCTGTCGAACGGCAAGACGATCAGCTCGCCGAGGTTCCTGCGCCGTGCAGAACGCAAGCTCGGCAAGGCGCAGCGAGTTCTGTCGCGCAAGGAGAAAGGCAGCAACAACCGGGTCAAGGCACGTATTCGCGTCGCGAAGGCCCACGCCAGAGTGTCCGACGCTCGCAAGGACTGGGCGCACAAGCACTCCACGGCGATTATCCGCGAGAACCAAGCGGTGTTCGTCGAGGATCTGTGCGTCCGGGGGCTGGCGCGGACACGGTTGGCGAAATCGGTCCACGACGCCGGGTGGGGAATGTTCACCCGCATGGTGGAGGAGAAAGCCGCCCGCTACGGGCGCACCTTCGTCAAGGTGGAC
>NZ_LTCZ01000041.1:0-48279 GCF_001583455.1 Rhodococcus sp. LB1
GTCGCCCCCACGTGAGTGGCGAAGCGTGCCCCGGCACGCTTCGCCACTCACGTATCAGGTGAGGTTCACCGTCGCGAAGATGTCGCCGGTCGGCTGGGTGGAACCGCCGGGCGGCTCCACACTGAATCCGAGCGCCGTCGACTGGTCGATGTCGTTCACGACCGCGGTGGTCGACGGTGACACGTCATCGGCTTCCATGATTCCGGCAGACACCGGCTCGTGGGATGGTCCGAGCAGCCACATCTGATAGACGGAACCGGACTCGGGCGGTGGGACGTCGTTCATCACCAGCACTCCGGCGTCGACGTCCTTGGAGTACACGACGGTGGCCGAACCGCCACCGGCGATCGGTGCCACCGCAGTGCGGACGTCGTCGGCCGCGAGGATCTGCGCGGGCACGGGTTGGCCGTCCTCGCTCTGCAACTGCTGAGCGACGGTGATGCCACCCACGGCGAGGACGACGACCGCGGCCGCCGCACTCAACGCCGCCACGAGACGCCTGCGCTTGCGCGCACGAACCTCGTCCAGCGCTATCGGTGCGGGCGCAGCGGCAGTGCCGGGCAACGCATCGAGGATTCGCCCGAGCAGGTGAACGGGCGGCTCGACCGCGGTGGACGCCGACTGGGCGGCCATCGTCTCGTGCACACCGCGGACGGCGGTGTCGAATTCGAGACGAACGTGGGGCGGTGCGTTCTGGACGGCGGTGTCGATCTCGAGGCGCTGCTGATCGTCGACGGCGTCGAGGGCGTACACCTGAGCGAGGTCGAGGATTTCGTGCTGGGACTCATCCATCGAACTGCACCCCCAGACATTGCTTGAGCCTGATCAATCCGTCTCGAATTCGTGATTTCACCGTGGGAAGCGCGACGGACAGCCGTTCCGACACCTCTCGGTACGTCAGTCCCCCGTAATAGGCGAGGACCACCGTTCTCTGCTGGACTTCGGTGAGCGTGCCGAGGCAGTCGACGACGTCGCTGGTGTCGCCGCGTCGGGTGACTTCCTCCGACACCGCGTCGAACGGTCCGTACCAACTCGAGGCGCCGTAGGCGGCTTCCCGTTCGGTGCCGGACTGCTCCGACCGCACCCGGTCGACGGCACGGCGATGTGCGAGGGTGATCAGCCACGACAGCGGCGACCCCTGCTTCGGATCGAATTTGTCCGCGTTGTTCCAGACCTGCAGGTACACCTCTTGGGTGGTTTCCTCGCTGTATCCGGGATCGCGCAGGACCCGCAGCACCATGCCGTACACCCGCGCGCTGGTGCGTTCGTAGAAATCGCTGAAGGCATCCCGCTCGCCCTGCGCGATACGCGCCAGCAACGCCGTCAGCGTCACGTTCTCCGTGTCCCTGTCGACACCGGTCATCGGCCCATTCCGTTCATCGATCCACAGCCTAATAGCAGGTTGCGGCCGGTGTGACCACGATGGGATCCGAGGGGATGCGAGCGATGCCGGCATGGCACTCACCGCTTCGGCGGCAAGGGGAGGAAATAGCTGGTGCGCTGCTGGTATTCGGGGTAGCCGGGACGCTGCGACATCGACTTCTCGAGCAGCCTCGCCCCGGTTGCGAACACCAGGAAATACGTCATGACCACGGGAGACAGCACGGTGACGGGGCCGGGCCACACGCTCGCCGCGATGAGCCACAGCCCCCACCACACGCAGGAATCGCCGAAGTAGTTCGGGTGCCGCGTCCACGCCCACAGGCCGACGTCCATGATCGCGCCCTTGTGGGACGGGTCCGCCTTGAACGCCTTCAACTGGTGGTCTCCGACCGCTTCGAACACGACACCGACCACCCACAGGAGGGCGCCGAGCACCCCGACGACCGCGCCGAGCCCGGATGCGGGACCGAGCACGGCCGACACCTGCAGCGGCAGCGACACGAACCACTGCGCGAGGCCCTGGGTGAGAAAGATCTTCCTGACGACGACACCGGGCGAGTCGCCGCCCGCCCGGTCGAGCATCTCCACGTAGCGCGGGTCCTCGCCCTTGCCCGCGGACTTGGCGTACATGTGCCAGGTCAGCCGCAGACCCCACACCGCGACGAGCACCACCACCAGCCAGCGGCGCAGTGTGTCGCCGTCGCCGATGACGGCGGCCACGAGCGCCACCAGGACGAAACCGAGGCCCCAGGACACGTCGACGACGTTGTAGCGTCCGATCCGCCGGCCGACGAGGAACGTCGCGGCCTGGAGGACGGCGAGCACGAGAACGCTCGCCGCGGTGACGGCGCCGAAGTTCGACCAGTCGAATCCGTTCATCGGAGCACGCCGGATCCCGCGGAGTCGACCCGCACGGCGGGCATCAGAGACCGACCCGCCACGGTCGGCTTCACGGCCAGAATCTGATCGACACCCATGCGGCCCTGCTCGAAGCTCATCCCGCCGCCGACGAGGTACAGCCGCCACACCCGGGCCATCTCGAGCCCGACCATCTCGACGACGTCGTCCCAGCGGGACTCGAACTTCTCCAGCCACGCGTCGACCGTCCAGACGTAATGCTCACGGAGACCATGCACGTCGCGCACCTCGAGCCCGGCTCGTTCGAGGTACGCGACGCTCTCACCGACGGGACGCATGGTCATGTCGGGAGCTATGAACGACTCGATGAACGGGCCGCCTCCGGGATGGCGTCCGGTGCGCGACATCTGCTGGATCAGCACCCGGGCACCGGGCTTCGCGTTGTCGTGGAGGGCCTGCGCGTACCGGGTGTAGTTCTTCTCGCCCACGTGCTCACCCATCTCGAGGGAGGCGACGGCGTCGAACGGGCCGTCGGGGACCTCGCGGTAATCCTGCAGACGGATCTCGACGCGGTCCTGCAACCCGCGCTCGGCGATCCGCTTGTCGATGAATGATTTCTGCTCACGGGAGATGGTGACACCGACGACGTGTGCGCCGTATTCGGCTGCGGCGTGGAGGCTCAGCGATCCCCAGCCGCATCCGACGTCGAGTAGTCGCATGCCGGTTTCGAGTCCGATCTTGCGGCACACCAGGTCGAGCTTGTCCCGCTGGGCGTCCCCGAGTCCGTAGTCCGCATCCTGCGGCGTTCCCGGCGCATTCCGGGTGAAATAGGCGCACGAGTAGGCCATCTGCGGGTCCAGGATCAGGGCGTAGAAATCGTTGGAGAGATCGTAGTGGTGACTGATCGCGGCGCGGTCGCGCAGCAGACTGTGCAGCCGCCCGCGGATGTTCGCCTGTGTGGCGGGTGCGGGGAGCGGCCCGCCCACGACGCCCAGCTTCGCGGCGACGCGCAGCACCTTCGCGACCGTCGTCGGGCTCGGCCGGACTCCGCTGAGCCCCCGCTCGCGGGCCACCGCCCACACGTGTGCCAGGGCCTCGCCCAGGTCGCCCTCGACGTCGATCTCACCCGTCACGTAGGCCTGCGCGGCCCCGAGTTCGCCGGGGTTCCAGAGCAATCGGCGCAGCGCATCGGGACTGCGCAGCACCACCTTCGGCGCCGTGACCGGGCCTGCGGTGCTGCCGTCCCACGCGGTCAGATGCACGGGCAGTTCGCCGCGGACGAGCGGACGCAACGCCTTGTCGAGTTCGGCGGCAACGGTCACGGTCATGCTCCCGTCTTGTCGAGGACGAGCTGCTGGACGTCGATGTAGCCGGAGCGGAACCCGGCCTCCGAGTAGCAGAGGTAGAAATGCCACATGCGGCGGAACGTCTCGTCGAATCCGAGTTCCTCCGCCTGCGCGCTGTGCGCGGCGAACCGCTCCTTCCACAGCCGGAGCGTCTCCGCGTAGTGCTGTCCCATGCTCAGACGTTCCCGCACCCGTAGTGCGGTGTGTTCGGCGGTGACGGATTCGATCGCCTCGGTCGACGGGAGGAATCCGCCCGGGAAGATGTACTTGTGCACCCAGGTGTAGGTGTTGCGGGTCTGCAGCATCCGATCGTGCGGCATGGTGATCGCCTGCAGCGCAACCTTTCCGCCCGGAGCGAGAAGTTTGTCGAGCACCCGGAAGTAGGTGGCCCAATACTGATGTCCGACGGCCTCGATCATCTCGACCGACACGATGGCGTCGTACTCGCCGTCGACGTTGCGGTAGTCGAGCAGGTCGATCTGCACGGTGTCCGAGTGGCCGGCCTCGGCGACGCGCAGACGGGCCAGGCTCTGCTGTTCGCTGGACAGCGTCACCGAACGGACGACGGCGCCGCGTTCCGCCGCCCGGATGCACAGTTCTCCCCAGCCCGTCCCTACCTCGAGCAGCCTGGTGCCCGCACCGACGCCGGCCTCGTCGAGCAGCCGATCGATCTTGCGGCGCTGCGCGTCCGCGAAGTCCTCCCACTTCGGGGTGATCTGTGGGACGGGTGCCCGCAGGACCGTCACGTCCCGGACCTGCCCCACGCGGGTCGGGGTCGACGAGAACAGCGCGCTCGAGTACGTCAGCGTCTCGTCGAGGAATGTCTCGAACATCTCGTTGGACAGGTCGTAGTGGCGGGAGATGTTGGAGCGGGTGTTCTGCTCGGTGTTGCGTTCCTGGGCGGGGTGTTTGGCGACATACAGTGCGCGCAACCGTTGCAGCGGGCGGGGAATGAGGGTCGCCATCCGTGAGGCGAACACGCTCAGCACCGCGGCGAGATCCGGCGACGTCCAGTCGCCGGCCATGTACGACTCGCCGAAGCCGATGAGGCCGCTCGTCCCGACCCGCCGGGCGAATGCGTCCGGGTTGCGGATGATCATGCGAGGCAGTATTTCCTGCTCCCGGCGTGCCCCCACCAGGGTGCCGTCGGGGTACTCGATGCGGACGTCGAGGTCGGCGGCCGCGCGGCGGAACAGGCGGTCGGCAACCTTCGCCGACACCGAGGCACGCGGACCTGTTGGCACGTCGGCCAGGCCAGGCCAGATCCGGTTGTCGATCCGCGGATCCTCCCCGGTGAACGCGAGGTCGGCGGTACTCACGGCAGGCGATGCGTCCATGTCGGTGTCCTTGTTCCTTCTCACTGAACTGTCTCCTTCTGCCGGCCGTCGGGCCGAGCCGTGACGGGGAGTCCACGGGCCCACAAAGTGATTCCCTGGATACGAATGCGAGCCGACACCACGAGAGGTGCCAGGGGAGTGCGTAGTTGAGTCCTCAGGACCGTCCGGCGGGTGGCGGGCTGCCGCGTTCCCCGCACCGTCGCGGTGAACGGGGCGTGCCCGTCCCGGTGGAGCACCACGTTCAGCGAGAGCGTGTCGCCGGGCTCGGGGAACCGCATCTCGTAACGGCCGCTCACGTCGTTGAACGGGGAGACGTAGAACTGCTTGTCCACCTCGGCGCGGTCGCTGCCGTCGGGCCGGATCAGGTAGCTGTGCCGCTGACCGTAGGTGTTGTGCACCTCGGCGATCACGCAGCGGAGGGTGCCGTCGACGTCGTGGCACCAGTACACGCTGAGCGGGTTGAACACGTAGCCGAGCACCCGCGCGTTGAGGAGCGCCGTCACCGTCCCGCCGCGGAGGTCGACTCCGTGGGTGGCGAGGAACGCATCCACCCTCGCGCGCAGCGTGTCCGCGCCGGCACCGGAACCGGGTTCGAAGTGGTCCTCGGCACGGAAGCGGGCGAACGGACCGAGCCACCCGGGTAGGTGCGGAAGGTCGTCGACGTCGACGTACCAGCTGTAGCTCGAATACTCGAAACTGTTGCGGACAGGTTCGGTGCGTGCGTGCCGGATCGTCGTCGAGTAGATCGCCGGCGCGGTCACGACACCGTCTCCCGTTCGCGGTGTCGTCCGGCGTGCGTATCCCACGATCCGCCGATCCGTTCGGCGGCGCGCAGGCCCGAGAGCGCTCCGTCCTCGTGGAACCCCCAGCCGTGGTAGGCGCCCGCGAAAGCAAAGGTGCTGGAACCGAGTTCGCGTAACCGCGACTGCGCGGCCACGGAGTCGGGGGTGTAGACGGGGTGCTCGTACGTCATCTCGGCGACGACCTTCGACGGGTCGACGAGGTGCTTGCCACCGAGTGTGACGAGGAACCGCCGGTCGTGCACCGTGTCCAGGCGCATGAGCCGGGTCATGTCGTAGGTGACGATGACGCCCGTCGCGTCCGTGCTGTCGGCGGGAGTCAGGTAGTTCCAGGACGCCCGGGCGTTCTCCGCGCGGGGGAGCAGCGACTCGTCCGTGTGCAGCTGGGCGTGATTCACCGAGTACGGCATGTCGCCGAGGATCTCGGTCTCGCGGTCCGAGGCGTCGCCAAGCAGGGCGAGCGCCTGACGGGGGTGGACGGCCACCACCACGGCGTCGAAGTACCGGACGTCGCCGCTGCCGTCGACGACGCACGCGCCGCCGTCCAGGGTGCGTTCCACCTGCTGCACGGGGGTGTCGAGAAGTATCTCGTCGAGGTGTGCCGCCACCTTCTCGACGTAGCGGGCGGAGCCACCTGTCACGGTGCGCCACGTGGGTGACCCGAAGACGGTGAGCATTCCGTGGTGCTCGAGGAACGTGAACAGGTAGCGGGCCGGATAGCGCGCGGCTGTCGTGGGATCGCACGACCACACCGCCGCGACGAGCGGAGTCATGAAATTTTCGACGAAGTACAGACTGAAACCGTTGCGGCGCAGAAACTCGCCCAGCGGTTCCTGCGCGCCCGCCTCGTCGGCCGGGGTGTCGAGCACGGCGCGGGCGCAGCGGTGGAACCGGAGAACCTCGCCGAGCATCCGCCAGTAGCGCGGCCGGGCCAGGGTGCGCGCGGTGGGGAACAGTCCGCGGATCCCCTTCGCGCCAGCGTATTCGAGCCCGCTCGCATCGGATCGGATGGACATCGACATGTCCGAATCCTGGGTTGCCACGTCGAGTTCGGCGAACAGGCGCAGCAGGGTGGGGTACGTGCGGTCGTTGTGCACGATGAAGCCCGTGTCGACGTCCACTTCTGCGCCCGAGTCGAGTGTCAGGTGGTGCGTGTGGGCGTGACCGCCGAGACGGGCGTCGGCCTCGTAGAGGGTGACGCGGTCGCGGCGGGACAGAACGTAGGCGGCGGTCAGCCCTGCGACGCCGCTACCGATCACTGCGACGTTCCTGCGTTCGAGCTTCTCCGAATCATGCATGGCGACCTGCTTTCCGGTCAGTCGGTGCGGCGACGACACCTTCCGCAGCGAAGGCGTCGAGAACGAAATCGGCGGTCATGCGATGCCACCAGCGAGGCCGGGTGAGCATGAAGTGTCCGGCTCCCGTCAGGGGAGTCCACGAGGCGTTCACCCCACGAGCCAGCGCCTGCTCGGTCTGGACTCGGGAAGAGGTGGGATCCGTCCAGCGGTCGGCGGTTCCGTGCGCGACCATCAGGCTGCGGTCGGCGGGCACCAGTTCGCCGTCGGACTCGGGCCACCAGGGTGCGAGCGCGGCGATCGCCCGGATGGTGTCGAGCGCAGCGAGGTGAGCGGCGACGCGGCCGCCCATCGAATGTCCGACGACGGCGACGGGGACGTCCCCGAACCGCAGCCGGGCCCGCTCGACGGCCACCCGGGCGTCCTGCACCGGGCTGGCCTCGGGGGCGTTCCATCCGCGGACCCGGTACTGCAGCCGCTCCACGACGATTCCGTGCCGCCCGAGCGTGGACCTCAGAGACCAGGTCATCCAGGTCATGCGCAGATTCGACAAGTGCCAGAACCGCGAGTGTGCCTGACTGCGTGGTTTGCCGCCGGGCAGCACGAGTACGTACGCCGGGGCGGTGGGTGAGCCTTTCTCCATATCAATTATTCGGAGCTGACTTTGCGTCGGATGGGCGGACCCGCACCCGCTCACGTGAGTGGCGAAGCGTGCTCGAGCACACCGTGGCACTCACGTGGGAGCACGCAAGAACCCGGCGGCATCGGTGTGGGACCGATGCCGCCGGGTGCGGAGAACTGTGAGACGAGCGTGCTTACTGGGGCATCAGGACGGTGTCGACCAGGTACACCGTGGCGTTGGCGGTCTGGACGCCACCGCAGATGACGCCGGCGTCGTTGACCTTCAGATCGTCGCCCGAACCGGTGACGGTGACGGTGCCACCCTCGACGGTCGTGTGCTGGCCGTCGATGTCACTCGGCGCGATCTGGCCGGGCACGACGTGGTAGGTCAGGACCTTGGTCAGCAGCGCCGGGTCGGTCTTCAGGGTCTCGATCGTGGCCGGGTCGACCTTCGCGAACGCGGCGTCCACCGGCGCGAACACCGTGAACTGTCCGCTGTTCAGCGTGTCCACCAGGTTGACCTGCGGGTTGAGCTGACCGGATATGGCGGCGGTGAGTGTGGTGAGCAGCGGGTTGTTGGACGCGGCCGTCGCGACGGGATCCTGCGCCATGCCGCTGACCGAACCGGCACCGTCCGGCACCGTCTTCGCGTACTCGGCGCAGCCCGGACCGACCAGGTTGGCGGCGGGATCGGCCATCGCGGACGAGGTCATCGAACCGGACGACATCGACTCGGACGTCACCGCCTCAGGGGCCGAGCCGCTGCTCGACGAGTCGCTGTCGTCCGACGAACACGCTGCGCCCAGCAGGACGAGGGACGTGCTCGCTGCGACTGCCAGAACTCGTGTGCTGATGTTCATGGGTTATTGCCTCTCTCCGGTGTGGGTGCGGATGAGCACCATCGACAGGCATTCGGAGCGGTCTCCGGAACGGATGGGTCGAAGGTTTTCGAGGATCGACCCATCCGATCCGGAAGAGGCGTCGAATGCCCCGAGAGAGGGTGCTGCGCAGGCCCTCTGCTCCGGCTGCCCGTTTATCGTGAAAGGATCCGAGATGACGCTCTCGAAGGCACGTGGATTCGCCGCAGGACTGCTGACCGCCGCTGCGGCCGTGGTGCTGGCGGCGAGCCCGGCACAGGCTCAGCCCGGTGCGCTCGCACCCGTCCCGTCCCTCGACGTCCAGAGGTACCTCGGTACGTGGTATCAGTTGGCCGCTGTGCCACAGCCGTTCAACCTGGACTGTGCGCGGGACACGAGGGCGACGTACGGGCTCGTCGACCCGTCGAACGTCAGCGTCGCCAACACGTGCACCACCTGGGCGGGAGGGACGAACGGAATCAACGGCAATGCGCGCGTCACCGACCCGGTCACCAATGCACAACTCCACGTGAGCTTCCCGGACGTGCCATTCCAGAGTTCGCCGGACGGTCCCACCAACTATGTGGTCACCTACATCGCCGACGACTACTCGTGGGCGCTCGTCGGTGACCCGGCACGGGCTTCGGGTTTCGTCCTCTCCCGCAACCCCGCGGTCGACGACGCGGGATGGAAGCAGATCCGGCAGGTGGTGGAATCGCGCGGCTACAACTCGTGCCTGTTGCTGACGTCCCCGACCACCGGTGGCCGAGAAGGAATTCAGCCGCTCTGCACGGTGTGACGGGCAGCGGAGCCCGTGATGTTCTCCATCATGCCTTTGAAGATGATTCCGTGGAACGGCATGATCGAGTACCAGTACAGCCGTCCGGCGAGGCCTTTCGGGAAGAAGATGGCTCGTTGATCGAGTCGGGACCGGTCGGAATCGACACTGTGGACTCGCCATTCGAGCCACGCCCCGCCCGGTGCCCGCATCTCGGCGCGCAGCCGTAGCAGGGACCCCCGGTCGATGCGTTCGACCCGCCAGAAATCCAAGGGGTCACCGGTGTTGAGCTGCTTCGGGTTCCGGCGTCCGCGGGTGAGTCCGACACCGCCGACCACGCGGTCGAGCCAGCCGCGCACCGACCACGCGAGTGGGAACGAGTACCAGCCGTTCTCGCCGCCGATGCTCTCGACGACGCTCCACAGCGTTCCGGCGTCCGCGTCGCAGTCCCTGGTGCGTTCGTCGGTGTAGACGACCTCGCCGGCCCAATCGGGATCGGACGGCAACGGATCGGACGGGGCGCCGACCGGCGACGCACTGGCCCATGTCGTCTCCACCTCGCCGTTGTCGATGCGCCGCAACGCCAATCGCACGGCGTCCCGGTACGTGGTCAGGCCGGCCTTCGGCGGTGGGATGACGTCGTCGATGTCGTGTTCGGAGGCGACGGCGTCGTTCTGCAGCGATTCGATCAGGGCCCGCCCGAGCGAGCGGGGGATCGGGGTGACCAGACCGATCCACAGACCGGCGAGCTTCGGGGTCAGTACCGGAAGGACGAGGATGCGACGCTGACGCAGGCCCGCGACCTCGGCGTACGTCTGCATCATCTCGCCGTAGCGGATGACGTCGGGGCCACCGATATCGAAGGTGCGGCTGCGCGGCAACGGCGCCTCGGCCGCGGCGACGAGGTAGTGCAGTACGTCGCGGACCGCGATCGGCTGGATCCGGTTGTTCACCCACCGCGGGGTGGTCATCACGGGGAGCCGGTTGGTGAGGTGGCGGATCATCTCGAACGACGCCGAACCTGAGCCGATGACCACCCCTGCCTGCAGAACCATTGTGGGAACACCGGAGTCGACGAGGATCTGCCCCACCTGTGTGCGGGAGCGCAGGTGCGGAGAGAGGTCCACCGAGTCGGGATGCAGCCCGCCGAGATAGACGATCCGGCCGACACCGGACGTGCTGGCCGCCTCGGCCACGTTCTCCGCGCTGACGCGTTCGGCCTCCTCGAACTCCTCCGAACCACCCATCGAATGCACGAGGTAGTAGACGACATCCACGTCCGTGAAAGCGGCAGAAAGGGATTCGGGATCGCTCAGGTCGCCGCGGGCGATCTCGACGTCGGACGCCCACGGAACGTCGGTCAGTTTCTCGGGTGAACGCACCAGAACCCGCACCCGGTAGCCGGCTTGCGAAAGCCGGGGAGCGAGGCGTCCGCCGATGTATCCGGTGGCACCGGTGACCAGTACACGTAACTGCGTCATTCCCACACGCTACCCGTCGTTGTCACCGCCTCGCCCGCCATCGCGGCTAAGGTCGGGTCATGGGCATCGTGCATTCGAGTGTGGTCGAGGCCTCGCGGGACGAGTTGTTCGCCTGGCACACGAGGGCCGGGGCGTTCACCCGGCTCTCACCGCCCTGGCAGCCACTGAGCCTCACGAAGGAGTCCGAGTCTCTGGAATCGGGTCGTGCCGAACTGCGCATGCCCGGCGGCCTGACGTGGATCGCGCAGCACGACGCGAAGGCGTACGACCCTCCGCACCGGTTCGTCGACTATTCGGCCGCGCTGCCGCTGCGACTGCTGGTGCCGTGGCGGCACACGCACACGTTCGACGTCGTGTCCGAGGGCCGGACCCGGGTCACCGACCAGGTCGCCACCATCGTGCCCGGCCACTTCCTCCGATCGACGTTCGTCTACCGCCATCGCCAGCTCGCCGACGACATGGACCGGCACCACTGGGCGTCCACCCTCCTGCCCGGTCCCCTCACCGTCGCCGTGACGGGAAGCTCCGGTCTCGTCGGCTCCGCCCTCACCGCGTTCCTGAGCACCGGCGGGCACCGGGTAATCCGTCTCGTGCGCCGCGCTCCCAGCACACCCGACGAGCGGCGCTGGAACCCGGACGCCCCTGCCGCGGACCTGCTCGACGGAGTCGACGCGGTGATCCACCTCGCCGGCGCGTCCATCGCGGGACGGTTCACCGACGGTCATCGCCGGGCGATCAGGGACAGTCGTATCGAGCCCACCCGTCGGCTGGCGGAAGTGGCGGCCGCGTCCGGGCAGGGACCGAAGATCTTCGTGAGTGCGTCGGCGATCGGGTATTACGGCCCCGACCGGGGCGACGAGGTGCTGCACGAGCAGGACCCGCGGGGTCACGGCTTCCTCGCCGACGTCGTGGCGGACTGGGAGGACGCGGCGAAGCCGGCCGCCGACGCCGGATTGCGGGTGGTCCACGTCCGCACCGGGATCGTGCAGTCGCCGAGCGGCGGCGTGCTGCGCCTGCAACGGCCGCTGTTCGAGGTCGGACTCGGAGGTCGTCTCGGTGCCGGAACGCAGTGGCTGTCGTGGATCGACATCGACGATCTGATCGACGTCTATCACCGCGCCGTCGTCGACTCGGGGTTGAGCGGTCCGGTCAACGCGGTGGCGCCGAATCCGGTTCGCAACGAGGAGTACACCGCGGTCCTGGCGTCGGTGCTGCACCGCCCGGCCTTCCTCCCGGTCCCCGATTTCGGGCCGAAGCTCCTGCTCGGCGAGCAGGGCGCACGCGAGCTCGCCCTGGCCGATCAGCGCGTCACTCCGGGCAAGCTGCTCGACCGCGGCCACCGGTTCCGGCGCCCCGACCTCGACACGGCGCTGCGCCACCAGCTCGGTCGGTTCAAGACCGACGAGGGGTAGCGTGCCCCGCGTCGTACGCCGCCACGACCCGCTTCGGGGCGGTGAGACGCCACGCCTCCTCGACGAGTTCGGCCAGTTCTTCGGCGTCGACTCGGTCGAGGACGACGTCGATCCAGCCCCACCGCCCGAAGAACGGTGCGACCAGGAAGACGTCGGGATCCTCCTGCAGCAGGGCCGCCTGCGTTTCCTTCGTCGCTTTGAGGCAGACGGTGGGGGCGCCGTAACCGACCAGACCGAACAACTTCTTGCGCACGCGGAACGTCGGCTGGTCGCCCCAGTTGGCGATCACCACCTCGTGCGCCTCCGGCAACGCCAGCATCATCGCGCGCACGTCGTGTTCGGTGGGCATCACAGCTCCTGGGCAGCCGGTCGGTGGTCCAGGACCTTTATATCCCGGATCACCGACAGCCCGGATCGCGGCGGGTCAGACGAAGGCGAATTCGTCTCCGGCGTGGAACTTGGCGAGCGATTCGGAGACCGATCGCCGTGACGGCGGGTGGAAGGCAAATGCGTGGACGGCGGCGGTGAGGTAGCCGATGTCGGAGGATGTGATGAACGCGATCCCGCCGAGTGACTCGACGGCCGCCGCGGACGCGCGGACGAGCGCGTCGCGAATCGCTATGCGCGAGAACAGTAGTCGCACCGAAATATCCTGTCCGCGTTCACCTTCGTCGACGGCGCGGGCGATGTTCTCGATCGCGGCCATCGCGTTCTCCACGTCGGCGGCGGCGCGCACGTAACCCTCGTAGTCGTCCTTGCCTGCTGCCAGTAGCCGCTCGAGCAGTGCGCTCGCCGCACCCAGGTAGTTCGCGGTGACGAGCATGCCGAACCACAGGTACCCGGTCATCTCGTGTCGGCCGTCGGGGTCGTCGGCGCCGTTGAGGAGGACGAGGTCGGCGGGCACCTCGACGTCCTCGAGGTGCACCTCGTCGCTCTCGGCTCCCGCGAGGACCCAGCTCTCCCAGAACGGTCGCACCGAAATGCCGGGGGTGCCGGCGGGGATCAGCGCGATCGCCCGCTCACCGGTGTCGACCTCCACACTGGCGGTGAGCAGGTCCATCGAACTCGACAGGCTGCACGGCTTCTTGCTGCCGTTGACGATGTAGCTCGACCCGTTCCTGGTGGCGGTCATCGTGGGGACGAAGACGTTGCCGCCGGTGACTCCCTCGGAGAAGCCGGAGGCGACGACGGCGCGTTGTTCCACCAGGCTCGTGATCAGCGCGCGGTCCTCGTCCGTCGCCTCCTGCGCGAACTCGTTGAGGGTGGCGAGCGACAGATGGTGCATGGTGGTGGCGGCGCCGAGAGAGGGCGACCTGCTCCCGATCGCCCGCTGGACCCGCACGGAGTCCAGCGCGGAGGCGCCCAGCCCGCCGGACTCCTTCGGGATGGTCAGTGCGGTACCGCCTGCGTCCCGGAAGCGGCCGATCGCCCCGCTGTCTCTGCCCTCCAGGGTGAGCAGTGGTGTCTCGTCCAGGTAGGTGGCGAGGTCGGGCAGATACGACTTCAGTGCTGCGTGTTCACGGGCCATCAATGCGGTCATGACACTCCTCGAATGTGTTCGCGGAAATTCCGGATCTCCAGGGAAATCCATAGGGACATTCGGAGTGGGGAGTAATCCGGTTTGGTCGGTGCCACCAAACCGCATCGGCGGCCGCTCCGAATCAACGGAGAAATTCCGATCATGCACACCGCGAGGAGATTGGTATCGATGGCTGTGAACAGATTGATCCAGAGGCTGGGTGGCGACGACCGGGTAGATCTACTCCGGGCAGTTCGTGAGTCCGACGTGAGTCCGTACTTCCGGGTGATGGAGTCCGCCACCGCACCCGTCGTCCAGGTGGAGGGCGCCGACCGGATCATGCTCGGTTCCAACAACTATCTCGGACTGGCCGATCACCCCGCCATCCGTCGGGGAGCGCAGGACGCCCTCGACACGTTCGGTGGCGCGATCACCGGAAGCCGGCTCCTGAACGGCACCATGGACCTGCACCTCGACCTCGAATCGGAAATCGCCGAATGGCACGGCACCGAGGACGCGATGGTCTTCACCACCGGCTATCAAACGAATCTCGGCACCATCAGTGCCGTCGTGGGCGCGGGCGACGTCGTCGTCGTCGACTCCGCCGCCCACGCGTCGATTCGAGACGGATGTGCTCTGTCCGGTGCCACGGTCCGCAAATTCCGTCACAACGATGTCGCCGACCTGGAGAGCATTCTCGGGGACACGGCAGACGGGGACGGCGCGGTGCTGGTGATCGTGGACGGGTTGTATTCGATGGAGGGCGATCTCGCCCCACTCGGCGCGGTCTCCGAACTCTGTGGCCGCTACGATGCGGCCCTGATGGTGGACGAGGCGCACAGTCTCGGCATCTTCGGCGAGGAGAGGACCGGCGCCGCCGAACTGCTCGGCATCGACGGCGACACCGACATCCGGATGGCGTCGCTGTCCAAGAGTCCCAGTTCCACGGGCGGATTCATCGCGGGGTCGCGTGACCTCCTGGACTCGCTGCGAGTGAATGCCCGTGCCTTCCTGTTCACGACGTCCGGTGTTCCCGCCGCGGTGGGGGCGTCCCTCGCCGCGGTGCGGCTGATCCGCAGCGAGGAGGGGGAACAGCGCGCACGACGCGCGCTGGACAACGCCGCGGTCCTGCGGTCCGGACTGGCGGACAACGGACTCGACGTGGGTGCGCTGTCGCCGCTGCCCGGTGGTGGTGAGACGGTGACGCCCATCGTGTCCGTCCACGTCGGCGACGACCTCGAGGCGATGAACCTCTGGCGCACCCTGTTCGACAAGGGCGTGTTCACCAGCGCGGCACTCTATCCCGCCGTTCCCCGCTCGGGCGCGATGCTCCGGTTGTGCGTCATGGCCACCCACACGGACGCACAGTTGCGGCGGGCGGTGGAAGTGATCTCCGAGACCGTCACGGAGGCCGCCGCGTGATGAAGGTGGCCGTCACCGGGGCGACGAGCGACTTCGGCGCCGCGATCCTCCCTGTGCTGCTGGCGGATCCTGACATCGGCGCGGTGGTCGGGCTCGGCAGGCGGGAACTGCCGATCGAACATCCGAAACTCGAGTCCGTCCGGATGGACATTCGTGACCCGGGCATCGAGGAGGTGTTCCGTGGCTGCGAGGCCGTGGTCCACCTGGCGTTCGTGGTGGAGGAGATCCGGGACAAGACGGCGACCCACGACATCAACCTGAGGGGTTCCCGCAACGTCATCGACTCCGCGTACCGGGCAGGCGTGCTGCGCGTCGTGATCGCGTCGAGCATCAACGCGTACGGACCGGAGTTACGGCCGAAGCCGGTGAACGAAGACGTCTATCCCGCAGGTGATCCCGACCGATACTATTTCCACGACAAGGCCGAGGTCGAGCATTACGCGGAGTGGTGGCTGCGCCGCCACCCGGGGGAGATGGCGATCTCGATGCTGCGTCCCACCTACATCATCGGACCGGACTTCTCCAACGACGGCATCGACCAGCTCACCGGCCCGGTCGGGGCGTTTCCGCGGGCCGACGACGCCGCGTATCAATTCCTGCACCAGCGGGACATGGCGGACGCGTTCCATCGCGCCGTGAAGCAGGATCTGGTGGGCCCGTTCAACCTCGGACCGCGGGACTGGGTGGGTGTCCGCGAGCTCGCGGCAATGCAGGGGCAGCGGATGTTCGACGTGCCCGAACGACCGGCGGTCGTGGCGGCGAACGTCGCGTTCCGGCTCGGACTCACCGCGTTCTCCGGCCAGTGGGTGACCGCGGGCGAGACCGTCGTCGATTCGACGCGCCTGACCGAGGCGACCGGCTGGGCACCGACGCTGACGGCCCGGGAGTCGGCGGCCGTCATGATCCTGCTGCAGGGGAAACCCGTCTTGCGCAGGGAAGATGCCCTGGAACGCCGCATCGCCTGCGAGGCGGCGCTGGAGCCGGCGTCCGAATTCGTCGGCGTCGACGGCCGCGGACTCGAACACGTCCAGATTCCCGCGGCGACCGGGGCCGTGCACGCCGAGATTCACGCGGCGCGGTCGGGCAGCGCAGCCACCGTGAAGTCGGGCGGCGCAGCCACCGTGAAGTCGGGCGGCGCAGCCACCGTGGTCCTGCCCGCGCCACCCGGACTCCACGCACGGTATCTCACCCCGTTCGCCGCCGAGTTGGCGGAGAACGGGGTCGACGTCGTCGTCGTGGACCTCCCCGGGCACGGGTTGAGCACGGGGAAGCGTGGTCGCGCGACGGTGGCCGGGGTGAACGACGCCCTGGCGGTTGCTCTCGGCTACGCCCGCATCCGGTTCGGTGCCACTCCGCTCGTGGTGAGGGTCGGCGACGCGACCGAGCGCGCGTCGCGGCCGGGAAGATGGCGATCGAGAGTGGCCCGCTCGCGGACCCATGCGTCGGTCAACCCGGCCGACGGGTTGCTCCCGCGGAGGCTGCGGTACGAGGGTGGGCTCGGGCACATCCCGCACGCCCACTCCGTCCGCGACGTCGTCGCACTCACCCGCGCCGATCGCGTCGACTCGTAGAGTGACTCCCGAACACGTAGACGCTGTGAACAGGAGTGAACCCATGACCAGTGCAGAACCCGGGAAGCGGAGTCCGGCCGTCGAGGCGGGTCTGACGGTGCGGCGTGAGGTGATGGGCCCCGACTTCGTCGAGCGGGCACTCACCCGAACCGCCGGGACCGACAGCGAGCAGCTGCAGGAGTTCGTCACCGAGCACGTCTGGGACGCCGTGTGGAACCGGCCGGGGCTGGACCGGCGCAGCCGCAGCCTCCTCAACCTCGGCATGCTCATCGCGCTCCGTGCGCACGGTGAGCTGAAGGGTCACGTGCGGGGTGCACTGCGCAACGGTCTGACCCGCACCGAGATCGTCGAAGCGGTGATCCACGCGAGCGCCTACTGCGGCGCCCCCGCCGGGTTGTCGGCGATGACCGTGGTGCAGGAGGCGCTCGACGCGGAACTGGGACCGCTGGAAACCGACGGCTGACGCTGCGGTCAACGAATCAGCCCGTGACGCCGGTGATCTCGTTCGGGGTCTCCGGCAGTTCCGCCTGCCCGGATACGGTCCAGGTGTCGAGGTCTATCGTGTGGATCTTCTTGTTCGCGGGGTCGGTCACGTAGGCGGTGTGGTCCTGCACGTACAGCGCGGGCCGCGGCGACTGCCACTTGTCCGGCTCCGTCCACGGATCGAGGACGTCGACGGTGCGGCTGACCGCCTTGCTGTCCGGGTCGATCACGTGCACGGTGCCGTCGGTGCCGAGGACGAGGGCCTCACCGTGCGGGGCCCGCCCGAGCGAGCGGAACGTGTAGCTGGTACCCAGGTCGACGAGGGTGAGTTGTCCGGTGGCGGTGTCGGTGAGCGAGACCCGTTCGGGGCGCTCGAGTTCGGCGTCGGGGTCGGTCTTGTAGTCGCCCAGCAGTATCGGTGAATCCTCGTCGCCGGCCTGGTTGCCGATGCGCCCGTAGGGATCGGGGCTGGTGACCTTGGTGATGACGCCGTCCCGGTAGATCAGCAGGCCGTTCTGGCATCCCACGACCACCGTCTCGTCGGCGGCGACGGCCTCGCCGTGCACACCGGGGCAGTCCTCGTTGCGTGCGATCTCCTTGCGGTCGCGGTCGAGTACGACGATGCCGGTGCGCTCGTCCTCGTTGCCGACGGTGGTGAGCAGGCTGCCGTCCGAGAGTTCCACGGCCACTCCGTGATGCGCCTCGGGCGTCGTGAACTCGGTGGTGTCGGGTGTGCCTTCGGAGAGTCCGGCCGGATCGAACACGCGCACCAGTCCGGTGCCGTCGTCGAACAGCACCGTCTTGCCGTCGTGCCGGACCACGTGTCCGGGCGTCTTCGCCTCGAACGCGACGTCGGTGAGGGCGGGTTCGGTGGTGTCGAGGGCGGTGAAACTGTTTCCGGTGCTGACCAGCACATGCCGGCCGTCGCCTGCGGGGTTGAGCCGGGTGAAGCCGTCCACCTCGGCCGAACCGACCACGTCGAGGCTCTGCGCGTCCAGAATCAGCACACCGCCGTCGTAGCTCAGTGCCAGCCGCGGTGTGGCCGAGTCTGTGGTGGTCGCTTCGGCCGCGCCGGAGTCGGTGGAGCAGGACGTGAGAAGTGTCGCCGAGAGTGCCACGGCGGCAACGGCGGTGGGGAGAGGTCTACGGGTAAGGGTCACCCAGGAGAATTAACTCTTATTGCAAACGGTTGTCAAAGTCGGAAGTGTGCATGTGTGAATGCATCGCTACGTCAACCCCTCCGCAATCGCCAGGGAATTCGAATCCATCATCTCGATGTACGTGCCCGCGCCCGAGCCGTTCTCGCCCAGTGATTCCGTGAAAAGCGAGACGACGTCGACGGGAACACCGGCCTCCGAGGCCAATACCTGCGCGAGCCGATCGGGCTGGGAGGAGTCGACGAAGATCGCGGGAACCCGCGCCGCGGTGATCGTTGCGGCGAGGTCCGAGAGGTCGGACGCGCTGGGCGACGCCAGGGTGGTCCCGCTGGGAATCACCGCCCCCACGGTGTCGAAGCCGAAACGTTCGGCCAGATAACCGAAGACGTGATGATTGGTCACCAGCTTTCGCCGACCTGCGGGGACGGTCGCGAATCTGTCCGTCATCCGAGTGGTGAGTTCCTCGAGTTGCCGGGCGTAGCTGTCCGAGTTCGTGCGGACACCTCCCGCGTCGATCTCCGGCACGTGCTCGATCACCGCGTCGCGGATCAGTGCAACAGCCTCGCGTACCCGGTCCGGATCGGTCCAGATGTGCGGATCCAGGGTGCCCGTCGACTTTCCGGAACGGTACTCGATCGGCCGCACGGCCTCACCGACCTGCAGGATCGGGACACCCTCGGAGCGTGCGGTGTCGACGGTCTTGCCGATTCCCTCCTCGAGTCCGAGACCGTTCGACACGAGAAGGTCGGCGCGCTCCACCCGCGCGGCGTCCGATGCGGAGATCTCGAACGAATGGGGATCGGCGCCTCTCGGCATCAGCACCGTCACGTCGGCCTGGTCGCCGACCACGTTCTGCACCACGTCGCCCAGAATGTTCGTCGTCACGACCACCACCGGCCCGTCGGATGCGCCCGGCGAACATGCCGTCACGGACAGCGCCGCGAGTGCGGTCAGCAGGGTCAGCGGCAGCAGGCGGCGCATCCCGCTCACAGCCCGACCACGCCGAGGGTGGACGCGGCGACTCCGACGTCGAGAGTCCGCGCCACCCGCGCGTCGTCCCGGAAGTCGATCTCGGTCACCGTCTTCGACGCGGGATCCGAGACGTACGCGCGAGTGCCGCCGACGACGACGGCAGGCGGGGTCGCGAACTCGGTGCTCCAGTCGTAGGGGGCGGCCAGTACGCGCGAGGAGGCGGTCTCCGCGCCGGTCGTGGTGTCGTACACGCGGAAGGTGCCGTCCGCGAGGACCGCGAACACGGAGCGACCGTCGCCCGCCGGTGCGACGCTCAGCGCGCGATCCGGGGTCCGGACGTGCGTCCACCCGCGGGTGCGCGCATCGAAGACCAGCACCCCGTCGTTGGTGGCGGCGGGTCCCGCGGCGGCGACGTGGATCGGCAGGCCGTCGTGTCCGCGGAACGACGTGGGTCGGGTGGCGGCGCCGATGCCTGCCGGGTACGGAACCTTCTCCGACGTCCACGCCCGGGCCGCAGTGGTCGCGAGGAACAGTCCGTCGTCGCACGCGGCCAGCACGTCCGTGTCGGACACCGCCGTGCCGTGCATGTTCGGGCAGGCGGTGTCGAAGCCCTGCTCGACCTGCCCGTCCGCCGTGTGGACCTCGAACGTGCCGGGGCGGGAACCGGTTCCGTCCGCGGCCGAGCGCGACACCACGAAACCGTCGGCGATCGGCAGCGCGACGCCGCGGTGCGGTGCGTCGGCCTCCACGACGGCCCCGACGTCGATGCTGTCCTTGCGGAGCGCGGCGAAGTCGATCACGCGGGCGAGTCCGTCCCCGTCGAAGAACGTCGCCACCTTGTCGTCGCCTTCGATCACGTGCACCGGCTTGCCGCCCTCGAGCACGCCGAGTTCGACCGGTGGCGTGGTGTACGAGTGGCTGTGGTCCCCGTGATCGATGGTCCAGGAACCGGCGTCCACGACATGCACGGCGCCGCCGGCACCGTCCACGGCGAACGCGTAGCGGTCCTTCACCGTCGTCACCCGCGTCGGGTTGTCGAACTCGAACGAATGGAGAGTCTCTGCCGTCGCGAGGTCGAGCACGTCCACGCGGCCGGAGTCGGCGTCCGACACGACGAGCCGGGGTTCGGGCCCCTCGACCTCGGTGGATCCCGCCTCGGCGGCAAGGTCGCTACCCGGTTGGCTCCGGCCGTCGGGGGAGGCGGCCTCCTCCGGTGGGGATGCGCAGGCGCCGAGGGTCAGCGCGGCGACCGCGGCAATTGCTGCGCGGGCGAGGGTCGTGTTCGGCATTCATGGTCTCCATCTATCGAACGGGAATCGGAGTGGGCAAGAGGGCAGGCCGAAGTCGTCGCACCGCCGACCGGGCCAGGGCCGCGACGAAGAACTGGAGCACGGCGATTCCGGCGATCGTCGCGCCCGCGGCGGTGTCGGCATTCCACGACACGATCAGCCCGGCGAACGTGGCGGACCAGCCGAGGAGCACGGCAATCGCCATCGTCGCGCCGATCGACCTGCCGAACAGTGCTGCGATGGCGGACGGGGCGACGAGGAGACCGAACACGAGGAGGGTGCCGACGATGCGGAACGACGCGACCACCGCGAGGACCACCAGAGCGAGCAGTGCGAGGTGCGCCCACCGTGGTTGCAGGCCCAGGGTGTGGGCCTTGCGTTCGTCGAAGACGAGGGTGACGAAGGGGCGGTACGCGATCACCGAGACGATCCCGGCGACCGCGGCCGCCGCCGCGAGCCAGATCAGATCTCCCCGCGTCGCCGACAGGACGTCACCGAACAGGAAGGCTGTGAGATCGACCGCGAACGACCGTGCGCGCGAGACGATCACGACACCCAGCGCGAGCATGCCGACGAACAGCAGGCTGATCCCGGTGTCCTCGGACAGTCGCGAGTTCTTCGAGACCCAGGCGACTCCGAGGATCATGACGACCGCACTCGCGGCCGCGCCGACGAGGAGATTCGCGCCGGCGAGATAGGCGACGGCCACCCCGGGCAGCATGCCGTGTGAGATGGCCTCGCTCATGAAGGCCATGCCGCGCAACACGACCCACGTGCCCACCAGGCCGCAGAGGACGGACACCAGCATTCCCGCGAAGAGCGCGCGCCGGACGAAGGACACCATCAGGGGGTCGAGTAGCCACTGCACTCTGCTAATCTAACGATAATGATTGTCGTAAGCGAAATCGCGGTCCGGTATGGCCCGACCCCGGCCTTGAACGGTGTGAGCGTGCGGCTCGCACCGGGTACCGTCACCGCCGTCGTGGGGCACAACGGTTCAGGGAAGTCGACGCTCCTGCAGTGCCTCGCGGGCATCGCGCGACCGACGACGGGACGGATCGACGGCATGAAGGGGTTGGGAACGGCATATGTGCCGCAACGCAATGCGGTGAGCGATCAGCTACCGCTGACCGTGCGCGAGGTGGCGGCCATGGGGGCCTGGCACCGACGTGGATTGTGGCGGCGGCTCACTCCCGGCGACCGAGACGCCGTCGACAATGCGCTGAACAGGCTCGGTCTCGCGGATCTCGGCCGGCGGCGGATCGGCGCACTGTCGGGCGGCCAGCGTCAACGCGCCCTGCTTGCCCAGGCGCTCGTGCAACGCGGCGACCTGCTGCTCCTCGACGAGCCCACCACCGGTCTCGACGCGGAGGCCCGCGCGGTGATCGGCGACGTCGTCGGCGAAGAGGCGGCGCGGGGTGCGATCGTCGTCGTGGCCACGCACGAACCCCGCGACGCGGAACGCGCCGACCAGGTGCTGACCCTGTCGTCGGGAGTGCAGCTCACCCCACTTCGACGATGACGAGCTTGTTGCCGTCCGGATCTCGGAAGTAGAACATGGGCGGCACGTAGTCGCCCATCCGCATGACCTCCGCGTCCACGTCGACGCCGTTCGCCGACAGCGTCGCATGGTCGGCGTCGGCGTCCGAGGTGGTGAGGCGGATACCGGTCTCGACGCCCGCGGGGACGCCGTCGCGTGCAGGTACGAGCGCGATCGACGTCGCCGATCCCGGTGGCGCCACCTCCACCCACCGCTGTCCGGGGCTGAACTCCGCATCCATGCGACGTTCGAAACCAAGTGTGCCCACATAGAATTCGAGCGCCCGATCCTGATCGGTGACGGGGACCGCCACCGTGTGCACTCCGTTGATGTGCGTCTTGCCGTCCTCGGTCATGCCGTCCACCTCCTCGTCGGCAGGCGTCACGCCTGCTCGAACGCCTTCTCGAGTTCGGCGACGTCGAGTTTGCGCATCTTCAGCATGGCCTGCATGGCGCGCTGCGCCTTCTCGGTGTCCGGGTCGCGCATGAGTTCGTACAGCCGCTCGGGGACCACCTGCCAGGAGACGCCGAAACGATCCTTGACCCAACCGCATTGGCTTTCCTCGCCGCCGTCGCCGGTGAGGGCGTCCCAGTACCGGTCCACTTCCGCCTGATCCTTACAGAGGATCTCGAAAGAGATGGCCTCGTCGAACGTGAACTGCGGGCCGCCGTTGAGCGCGATGAACGGCTGCCCGTTGATCTCGAAGGACACCGTCAACACCGCCCCCTCCGGCCCGGGAGTGTTCGGACCGTAGTGGGTGACCTCCGTGATCCGCGAATTCGGAAACAGGGACGTGTAGAACTTCGCGGCCTCTTCACCTTCGGTGTCGAACCAGAGGCAGGGGGTGATCGGTTTCATGGCGCAGTTCCTCTCGCAGGTCCTCGTCGATTCATCCTCGCCGATATAGACCGCGCCCACGCCCGAAACTCATCGAACGGCTGTCAGGAGTTCAGCGCACCGTCCGGGTGGAGGAGATGGCGATCGCTCCGAACAGCCCTACCAGGGCGAATGCGTAGAAGCCCCACGGGACGGCGTAGCCGGCGCCCAGCAGGACGCCGCCGAGGATCGGTCCGCAGATCGCGCCGACCCGGCCCACACCGGCCGACCAGCCGAGCGCGGTCGCGCGGATCTGCGGCGGGTGGTTGGCGCTCGTGAACGCGTAGACGAGGACCTGTGCGCTGAACACGAAGCAGCCGGCGAGGAACACCAGGGCGTAGATGCCGAACGACACCTTGACGCTGAGCAGGGCGAGGAACACCGCGGCGCCCGCGAACCAGATGATGGCCGCCGTGCGCGGGCCGATCTTGTTGGCGACGCCGCCCGCGATCAGCAGGCCGACCACCGCGCCCGCGTTGAGGATCAGCAGGAACGTCAGCGACGCGCCGAGGTTGTAGCCCGCCTCACGCATGATCGTCGGCAGCCACGTGTTGAGGCCGTAGACGAGTAGCAGTCCCATGAACGAGGTGACCCAGATGGCGATGCTGTTGCGCAGGAACGGACGCGAGAACAGGGCGCGCACCGGGTTCGCCGAGGCCGCGACGGGAGCGTCGTCGGCGGGTGCCGCTTCCAGTTCCAGGCCGTACTGCTTCGCGACGGCCTCGGCCTCGGCGCGCTTGCCGTGCGCCAGCAGGTACGAGGGGGACTCGGGGAGGTAGCGCAGCATCAGCGGAATCAGGACCACGGCGGGCAGGGCGCCGACGACGAACATCGAACGCCAGCCGAACGGTTCGATCAGCACGATCGCCAGCGCAGCGGTTGCGACGGCACCCACGTGATATCCGGTCATCAGCAGCGTCGACGCGGAGCCGCCGCCCTGCCTCTTCGAGAATTCGTTGACCAGGGCCAGTGCTGTCGGCAGTGCGCCGCCGAGTCCGACTCCCGCGAGGAAGCGGAACAATCCGAAGAAGAACGGGTTGGGCGCCACCGCGCAGAGGAGTGTGAGAACGGAGAACGCCGCAACGGCATACAGGAGGGCTCGCCGGCGTCCGATGACGTCGGTGAGCGTGCCGATGACCAGTGCGCCAATGGTCATGCCGACCAGGCCGAATGTCGAGATGAATGTGATCGTTCCGGTGGTCAGACCCCAGTCCTCGTAGTCGAGGAGTGAAGGGATGACGGCGCCGAGGACCACCAGGTCGAAGCCGTCGAGCAGCACGGCTACCCAGCAGAGGGGCGCGACCCAGAGGGCGGTGGAGGCGCGGACGGCGCTTCGTTGGGAAGTGGGCATGATGTCCTCGACATTCGGTGGTGATGTGCGCGGGGTGTTCGCGATGCGAACCCTAGTTCTATACGCGGACTTATTGTGTGGCGCGCCATAGTTGCCTGTCAAACATCGGCTACTCCACACCCCGGCAGGTCAAGAACTGGTAAACCCGGTGTGGATAATCGATCGGGTACCGAATCGATGAGCCAGGACGGATTGTGAGACTCAACCCCCAGGTGGCTGCGAGCCGTCCGAGCCACGCCGCGGCGCCACCGTCGGTTGCGGGCGGTTACCGGTACGACCTCGACGGACTGCGCGGAATCGCGATCGCGCTGGTCGTGGTTTATCACGTGTGGTTCGGGCGGGTGTCCGGCGGCGTCGACATCTTCCTGGTCCTCTCCGGGTTCTTCTTCACGGGCATGCTCGTGCGACGCGCCGGGGCGGACTCGGGTCCGTCGATACCCGCCGTCCTGCGGCGCACCGCCCGCCGGCTGCTGCCCGCGCTCGTGGTGGTGTCGGCCGCGACCGCGGTCGTGACCGTGATCCAGCGGCCGTTCACGCAGTGGTCGGGGATCGCGGACCAACTCCTCGCGTCACTGCTGTATGTGCAGAACTGGCAGCTGGCCCGGACGGCATCCGACTACGCCGCCGCCGACGCGTCGGTCAGTCCGCTCCAGCATCTGTGGTCGATGTCCGTGCAGGGTCAGTTCTATCTGCTCGCCCTCGCGGTGGTGGCCGGGATCGCGCGGACGTGCCGTCGTCGCGGCCGACCGGACCTCCTCCGGCCCGTGCTCGGCGGTGTCCTCGTTCTCGGGTTGGTGGCGTCGTTCGCCTACGCGGCCGTGCTGTCGCAGGACCGGCAGTCGTGGGCGTACTTCGACACGTTCGCGCGACTGTGGGAGCTGCTCGCGGGGGCGCTGCTCGCGCTCGTCGTGCACCGGGTCGCGCTACCCGGGTGGTCGCGGACCGTCCTCGCGGTGTCGGGGTTCGCCCTGGTCCTCGGGTGTGGGTTCCTCGTCGACGGCGCCGCCCTGTTTCCCGGTCCGGTGGCCCTGATCCCGGTCGGTGCGGCGGTGGCGCTGATCCTCGCGGGCGCAGGCCCGTCCGAGCAGCCGGGGATCGTGACGATGATGGCGTCCCGGCCGTTCGTCGAACTCGGTGGCCTGGCGTATTCGCTGTACCTGTGGCACTGGCCGATCCTCATCTTCTACCTCACGTGGCGGGAGCGGCCCGCGGTCGGAGCGCTCGTCGGACTCGCGGTGATCGTCGTGTCGCTGGTGCTGGCGTGGCTCACCCGGCGGCTGGTCGAAGCGCGGTTCCAGACCGGGTCGGCCCGGCCGAGGCGAGCGCTGACCGCGCTGGTCGCGATCCTCGGCGTCGCCGTGGTGGGGACCGCGTCCGGCTGGCACGTGTATCTGGTCCGNNCCCGTGGCTGTACCCGGGCGCGGCGTCGTTGACCGACGGCGCGTTCGCGCCGCGCACGGACATGCGACCCACCCTGCTCGAGGCGTCGGGAGATCTTCCGCAGCCGACCCTCGACGGCTGCATCTCCGATCTGAGCACCCGCGACGTCGTCACCTGCGTGTACGGCGACCTCACCGCGGACCGGACGATCGCCGTGGTGGGCAGTTCGCACGCCGAGCACTGGGTGCCCGCGCTCGATCGCATCGGGCAACAGCGCGGCATCCGCGTCGAGACGTACCTCAAGATGGGGTGCCCGTTGACCGTCGCGGACGTTCCGCTGCTCGCCGGTGAGCCGTATCCCGACTGCGGCGACTGGTCCCGCGACGTCCTCGACCGGCTCCGTGATCACCGACCGGACTGGGTGTTCTCGACGTCCTCGCGTCCCAACGAGGAGGGCGCCGGCGACGTCACCCCCGACGACTACGTGGGCCTGTGGGCGCGGCTGGCGGACTTCGGGCTCCCGTTCCTCGGCATCCGCGACACGCCGTGGCTGCACAACGACGGCGTGCCGTATTCGGTCGTCGACTGCCTCGCCGACGGCGGCGACGCCGAAAGTTGCGGGATGCCCCGGGACGACGTGCTGGACCCGGACAACCCGACGCTCGAGGCGGCCCGCGACCTGCCGTCGGTGCATCCGCTCGACCTCACGGACGCCGTGTGTGACGTGGCGATCTGCCGTGCGGTGCAGGGAAACATCCTCGTGTACCACGATTCGCATCACCTCTCGGCGACATACGTCCGGAGCCTCGTCCCCGAACTCGACCGGCAGATCGGCATGGCCACCCGCTGGTGGTGACCGGGATACTGGCGGCATGTCCGAAGACGACCGCAGCATGCTGGGACGCGCCTTCCTGGTGCTGGGTTCGTTCACCTCGGAGCGTCCTCGTCTGTCGCAGTCGGAGCTGAGCCGGCGCACCGGACTGCCGCTGCCGACGGTGCACCGGCTGTGCCGTCAACTGGTTGACAACGGCGCGCTCGAACGCGTCGACGACGGGCACTACGAGATCGGGGTGCGGCTGTGGGAGTTGGGTGCGCTCGCGCCCCGCGCCCACGGATTGCGGCAGGTGGCGTTGCCGTACCTCGAGGACCTGTACGAGGCGACGCGCGAGAACGTGCAACTCGTGGTCCGGGAGGATCTCGAGGCGCTCTACATCGAACGGTTGTCGGCGCGCGGTGCCGTGACCGTCGTCGGGAGGGCCGGCGGCCGGCTGCCGCTGCACGCGTCGAGCGGCGGCCTGGTGCTGCTGGCGTTCGGCGGCAAAGTCCTGCTCGACGAGGTTCTCGCGGCGGGCCTCGAACGCTTCACGCCGTCGACCATCACCACCGAACATCGCCTGCGCAGCACCCTCGACGACATCCGCCGGACCGGCTGGGTCACGTGCCGCGAACACCTCAACGTCGGGACGCTGGCCGTGGCCGCGCCGGTGTCGCGGTCGACGGGTGAGGTGGTGGCTGCGGTGTCCGTCGTGGTTCCGGCGGAAAAGGATCCCGCGCCCCTGATCCCGGCGGTGCGGGCGGCCGCGCGCGGCATTTCCCGCGGCGTCGCATAGCTCGTCTTTCACTCAGTGAAAGAGGGGGTGTTGCGATCACACGTCGGGCAGCACAGTGACTGGTGTCTCGAACTACGCGAGGAGTCTGCTCATGAACACACAGGTCGGGATCGTCGGCGGGGGTCCCGCAGGACTGATGCTGTCCCATCTCCTGCACCTGAAGGGCATCGATTCCGTCGTGCTCGAAAACCGAACCCGCGAGGAGGTGGAGGGCACGATCCGGGCCGGTGTGCTCGAACAGAACACCGTCGACCTGATGGTCGACACCGGACTCGGCGACCGCGTCAAGCGTGAAGGACTCACCCACCACGGCATCGAATTGCGGTTCGGCGGCCGCGGCCACCGCATCGACTTCGACGAACTGACGAACGGCCGCGCCGTCACCGTCTACCCGCAGCACGAGGTCCTGAAGGACCTCATCGCCCGGCGTCTCGAAGACGACGGCGACATCCGCTTCGGCGTCTCCGACGTGCAGGTTCATGACCACACGTCCGACAACCCGAAGATCACCTACCTCGACGCCGACGGCAACGAGCAGACGCTCACCTGCGCGCTCGTCGCCGGCTGTGACGGCTCGCGGACCTCGACTCGCGGTCTCATCCCCGAGACCACCGTGCGCACCGACCACTTCCGCCAATACCCGTTCGCCTGGTTCGGCATCCTCGCCGAGGCCCCGCCGTCGTCCGAGGAACTGATCTACGCCAACCACCCGCGCGGCTTCGCGCTCATCAGCACCCGCACACCGGAGGTCCAGCGGCACTATCTGCAGGTCGACCCGGACGACTCCGTCGACAACTGGTCCGACGACCGCATCTGGTCGGAACTGCACGCCCGCGTCGACGGCGAGGGCGCGGAGATCAAGGACGGCAAGATCTTCCAGAAGTCGATCCTGCAGTTCCGCAGCTTCGTGTGCGAACCCATGCAGCACGGCAACCTCTTCCTCGCCGGCGACGCCGCCCATACCGTGCCCCCCACCGGCGCCAAGGGCATGAACCTGGCGATCGCCGACGTCTACTTCCTGTCCAAGGCGATGGCCGAATACTTCGCCACCCGCAGTCGGGCCGGGCTCGAGGGCTACACCGACAGTGTCCTCCCGCGCGTGTGGCGGACCCAGCACTTCTCCTGGTGGATGTCCTCGATGCTGCACCGACTCCCCGACGACACCGGATTCGGTCACAAGCGGCAGGTCGCCGAACTCGACATGGTCACCCGCTCCGTCGCCGGCCGCACCCTCATCGCCGAGAACTATGTCGGCACCCCGTTGGGCTGACACCCCTTCACGGGTGGCGGAGCCGCAACGAACGGGGCGAAGAGCCGGGCGGTGTTCGCCGACGCCGCCGCGGTGTCCTCGGGTGGGTTGGCGATGAAACTCAGCGCGAGCCGGACGATGGCGTGCGCGATGATGTCCGCGTCGTCCGGGGACGAGTTCACCCACGACCGTTGCAGCGTCTGTGCGAGCCGATCGGCCGCGGGGCGGATGATGATGTTGCTGTCCGTCGTGATCAGGCGCAGCAGATCTTCGGGTGCCTTCCCCTGGTGCAGCGACATCACCAGGGGATCGGCTCCGCTGAGTTCGAAGAACGTCGCATAACCTTCCCGCAGAGCAGTTGTCGCGTCGCCGGGGTTCTCGTACAGAGCGGATTCGATGACGGTGACGAGGCTGTCGGTCAGCCGAAGTGCGTACCCCTCCGCCAACCCGCGCCGCGATCGGAACTCTTTGTAGATCGTCTGCCTGCTCAGCCCCGCGGCGACCGCGACATCGGTCATGGTGATTGTCGGCCACGGACGTTCGAGCAACAGTTCCCGAAGCGCATCGAGGGTTGTCTCCCGCATCAGCGACGTTGCGGCCAGCCGGTATCGACTCTGTCGCTCGGTGCGGTCGTCTGCGGACATGACCTCGATGCTAGCGGGCGGCCGCGACCCGGCCTTCCCGCTCGTCGGCGAGCACGTCGGTCAGAGCAACCGACTCGTCCGCCAATGCGGCACGGTCGACGGTGCCGCCCCGGGCGATCATCGTGCGCACGGTACGGAGGTCTTTCGGGCGGCCCACGGCGATGACCCCGACCGGCGTGTCCTCACGCACTGCGACCGCTGTGAAATCGCGATCGTCGATCGAACCGCGGGTCACGAAGTCGTCGTCGAACCGGGTCGCGCCGGCGAACTGCACGGTGTGGCCGTACTGCGTGGACCACCCCCAGGGAACGTCGGTGAACGGCGTGGGCTTTCCGAGGATGGAATGCGCGGCGGCAATCCCCTGGGCCTGAGCGCCGTTCCAATGTTCGGAGCGGTAGCGCTCGGAGTCACGCGCACCGGGGATATTGGCCGCGTCTCCGGCTGCGTAGACGCCGTCGGCCGAGGTGCGAAACTGCCCATCGACGGTGATGCCGTTGTGGACGCGCAGTCCCGCCGCGACCGCGAGCGTCACCTCGGGGACGGTGCCGACCGACACGAGGACGGTGCCGGCACTCCAGCTGCGACCGTCGTCCGCGGTGGCGCGGGCGGAGCCGTCGTCGCTCACGTCGAGCGACGACAGTGCGACATCCGTGCAGACGTCGACGTCGTTCTCGGAGTGCAGCGAAGCGATCATCGTCGAGATGTCCGGGGGCACAATTCGACTGAGGAGCGACGGGTCGCGTTCGAGGACGGTGACCTCCGCGCCGAGCGACCGCGCCGTGGCCGCGACCTCGCATCCGATGAGACCCCCGCCGATCACGAGCAGGGAACCGGTGCGTCGAATCGACTCGCGAAGGGAATCGGCGTCGGCCATCGACCGCAGAGTGAAGACGTGCGCACCGGAGAGACCGTCGAGTCTTCGGGCCCGGCCGCCGGTCGCGAGCAGCAGAGCACTGTACGACAGGGTCTCTCCGGAGGAGAGCGTCAGCAACTTCCGCCTGGTGTCGAGTTCGACTGCCGTTGCACCGGTGATCAATTCGATATCTCTCTCGTTCCAGAAAGAGTCCGGCTTCAGTGCGGTCTTCTCCGCCGCCGTTGCACCCGACAGGAAGTCTTTCGACACCGTCGGACGCCGATAGGGCGGTGCGGGTTCGTCTCCGATCACGACGACGCGCCCGGTGAAGCCTTCCGACCGGAGCGTCAGCGCGGCGCTCGCCCCTGCGATACCGGACCCGACGATGACCACCGTCGACAGTTCCGTGGAGTGAATCGGCATTGCGCTCACGCCCGGCTGACCTCGACCATGTCGAAGTCCGCCTTGGCGGCCCCGCAGTCGGGGCACGACCAGTCCTCGGGAATGTCGTCCCACCTGGTGCCGGGCTCGATGCCGTCCTCCGGCCAGCCCTGGGCCTCGTCGTACTCGAATCCGCATTGGACGCAGCGGTAAAGCTTGAAATCGGTACTCATGTCACGCCACCTTCGGGTCGAAATCGATCTTTTCGCGGACCCCGCAGTCGGGGCAGCACCAGTCGTCGGGCACATCGGCCCACGCGGTGCCGGCGGGGAATCCCTCACGCGGTGCGCCGGACGCCTCGTCGTAGACGTAGTCGCAGACCGGGCACTGGTAGGCCATCACAGAACTCCGCCGCTGTACTTGGCCAGCACCTTCTCGCGCTTGCCGGGTTGGATGTTCACCCGGGTGATGTCGCCGTCGTAGTGGTCGAGCACGCGGTGATCCATCACCTTGCGCCAGAGCGGCGGGAAGTACGCGAGCGTAATCATGCTGGCGTAGCCACTGGGCAGGTTGGGGGCGCCGTCCATGCTCCGGAGCGTCTGGTAGCGCCTGGTCGGGTTCGCGTGATGGTCGCTGTGGCGCTGCAGGTGGTACAGGAAGATGTTGGTGACGATGTGGTCGGAGTTCCAGCTGTGTGCGGGAGCGCATCGCTCGTAGCGGCCGCTGGCGGTCTTCTGACGCATCAAGCCGTAGTGCTCGAGGTAGTTGACCGTCTCGAGGAGGGAGAATCCGTAGACGGCCTGAATGATCAGGAACGGGATGACGACCGGACCGAAGATGGCGATGAGCGCACCGAACAGCACCACCGACATGAGCCAGGCATTGAGCACGTCGTTGTGAATGCTCCAGGTGCTCTTGCCGAGTCGCTGCATCCGCGTCTTCTCGAGCTCCCAGGACGACGTCAGGCTTCCCCAGACGCTGCGGGGCAGGAAGGTCCAGAAGCTTTCTCCGAATCGTGAACTCGCCGGGTCCTCCGGTGTGGCGACTCGGACGTGGTGGCCCCGGTTGTGCTCGATGTAGAAGTGGCCGTAGAAGGTCTGCGCGAGAGTGATCTTGGCCAGCCACCGTTCGAGTTCGGTCTTCTTGTGACCCATCTCGTGTGCGGTGTTGATGCCGATGCCGCCCATGACGGCGACGCTGAACGCGACGCCGATCTTCGACGCCAGTCCGAGGCCGCCGTCGATGCCGAGCCAGGAGAGATTGTCCGCCGACCAGAGGTAGCACGCGAAGACGAGGCTCGCCAGCTGGAACGGGATGAACACGTACGTGCAGTACCGGTAGTACCTGTCGTTCTCGAGCTGTTCCATCACTTCCTCGGGAGGGTTCTGGCCGTCGGGCCCGAAGAACCTGTCGAGGAGGGGGAGCAGTCCGAACAGCAGTAGGGCGCCGATCCACCACCACACCGGTGCTGCCGCCGACCATCCCAGTTGGTTGAAGGCCCACACGAGACCCGCAGCAAGGAACAGTGCGGTCGGGGGAATCAGTCCCATCAACCACAGGTAGCGCTTGCGGTCACGCCACGCTTCCGGTGGCGCCTCTCCCGTCATCCTGCCGATATTCGACGTCGTCACGATCCGAACCTCCTCGTCCAGTAGCCGTGCCGGTATGAACCAGCTCACTCTCATTTGGACAGTACACGGACTTAGATCCAGCGTCTAGACAAAAATAGAGATTTGTAAATCTGACAGGATGCCGTGCATTAACGCCGGGGTCTTCGCTGCCGATAGACAGGTCGACACCGTTACACCGTGCTGAGGAGGCCGTCGATGTTCCGAGACCCCGGACTTCCCGACTGGCTCGAATTCGTCCTGGGCCTGCTCGGGTACCGCTGGTAGCTCCGCCTGTGAGTACTTATTAACCACGGGCGGTTAATAAGTACTCACGGGCGAAGCATTTCACCGCCTTCCGCGGTCCCATACCCGCCGCGTCTGCTCGGCGATGTCAGGGTGGTGGGTCCGCTGGAAGTTGCGGCCACCGCGGGCGAAGGTGTGCACGGTCGCGGGCGGTACGTCGAGCTCGGCGACGGGTACGTCGAGCCACTCGCAGTCTCGGAGGTGCACCAGATCCACAGCCGCGGCCTCCGGGCTCGAGTCGTAGCGCCACGGACCGTCGATCCGGCCGAGGAGGTAGAGCCCGTCGGCGTCACGCGACCAGACGAACGATCCGTCCAGCACCTGCGTGAAGCGTTCGAGCCGGCGCGCGGCCGGATCACCGTAGGTGCGCTCGGTCGCGTCGAGCGCCTCACTCAGATCGACGGGAGGTGGGGCCAGCAACCCGCCGATTCCACACACGTCCATGGCGAGCGCGCGCTGCACCGCGAGCCCTGGGTCCACTTCGTCGCGACGGGAACGCATCGGTGCGCGGTAGACGTCGGTGGGTGTCATACGTATGGATTCTCCCTGACGCCGAACCGCGATAGCACTCTTCGGCAATCGTCCACCCGGTAAACTAGAACCTGTTACATTCGCGGGAGGGGTGCTACTTCTGGAACTCGGAGAGAACTCATGAGATACCGCGTCGTCGAATGGTCCACCGGTACGGTCGGGCGTCACGCCATCGCAGGGATCGACGCCCGCGACGACCTCGAACTGGTCGGCGTGTGGGTGTCCAATCCGGAGAAGGTCGGGAAGGACGCCGGGGAGCTGGCCGGTCTCGGAAGAGAACTCGGCGTGGCGGCGACCGACGACAAAGCAGCACTTCTCGCCCTGAAGCCGGACTGCATCGTGCACACCGCGATGACGGACGACCGTATCTTCGACGCCATCGAGGACCTGATCTCCTTCCTCGAGGCGGGCATCAACGTCGTGTCCTCGGGACCTGTTCTGTTGCAGTACCCGATCGGTGTGGTCCCGGACGAACTCGTCGACCGCATCCGCCGCGCCGGCGAGCAGGGAGACGCGAGCCTCCACGTGAACGGCATCGACCCCGGGTTCGCGAACGACGTTCTGCCGCTGGCCATGACGAGCCTGTCGCAGCGGATCGACGAGGTGCGCTGCGCCGAGATCGCCGACTACTCCACCTACTACCAGCCGGTGGTGATGAGTGAGATCTTCGGTTTCGGAAAACCCGTCGAGGAGGTGCCGATGCTGTTCCAGCCGGGCGTGCTGTCGCTGGCGTGGGGGAGCGTCGTCCGCCAGATCGCCGCGGGACTGGACCTCACGCTCGACGAACCGCTGGTGGAGAAGTTCGAACGCATCCCCGCCGAGGAGGATCTGGACATTCTGTCGTGCCACATCGCGAAGGGAACGGTGGCGGCGGTCCGGTTCGAAGTCGTCGGCACGGTCGACGGGGTGCCGCGTGTGGTCCTCGAGCACGTCACCCGCACCCACCCCGAACAGAAACCGGACTGGCCGAAACCGACCCGCGGCGACGGGTGCTACCGCATCGACATCACGGGCGAGCCGATGATGACCGTCGAGTTCAACCACCACGGCGAAAACGGCGACCACAACGTGTCGGGGATGATCGTCACCGCGATGCGGCTGGTGAATTCGGTGCACGCGGTGGTCGAGGCGAAGCCGGGGCTGGTGACCGCACTCGATCTGCCTCTCGTCACCGGCCGCGGATTATGCGCTTCGCACCCGTGAGTACTTATTAACCGCCCGTGGTTAATAAGTACTCACAGGCCGAAGGCACTGAGCGCATTTCGGAGGCCGTTGGGGCGCTCCGCGAGGGGAACGGGTTCGACGAGTGCGAACGCGCAGCCCACCTTTCGTGCCGCACCGTCGGCTTCCTCGCTGTCGCCGATCATCAGAGTACGTTCGGGCTCGGAACCGAGTGCGGCGAGAGCGTGCTCGAAGATCTTCGGGTCCGGTTTGATCGCACCCACCTCGAACGACAGCACGAACGCATCGACGAGATGCTCGACTCCCAGATCCGCGAACGCGGGCCTTATGTCGAACGCGATGTTGCTCAGCACCGCGACCTTGATTCCACGGTCCTTCAGTGACGCAAGCACTTCCGCGGTGTCGGGGTATGCGCTCCAGCATCCCGGGTCGATGACCCGCTCGTACAGCCCGACCGCCTGGTCCTCGTGTGCGACCCCGGACTTGCGCAGAACGTCGAGGTACGCCTGCCGGTGGAACCGAGGGTCGAGGTCGCGGTTGGTCCACGCGTGGTGCTCGGCGGCATCCATCTCGACGGTCTGGCCGACCGGCGCCGTCATGCGCCGCATCAACTCGGCCTGCTGGTGGAGGTCGAACGGTTCACCGTCGTGATCGGTGAGGTCGGCCATCCAGCTGTCGTCCTCCTCCAGCCGGAACAGCGTGCCGGAGAAGTCGAAGATCACTGCGTCGAATTCGGTGAGATCGGAAGCCACGTTTCCAGGCTAACGCGCGGTGCACGCGACTTCAGCGTGAAGCCGGACGGGGTCAGTCGACTTCGAGTTCGCCCATCAGCGACCACTCGGTGCCGTCGATCTTGGTGTTGATGATCCGAGGTGTCTGCGCGAGGGCGGGTTTCAACTCGCGCAAGGCGTTCTGGAAGTGCTCGCTCTGCACGTGGGCGACGGCGGCGTCGTCGTCACGGAACGCTTCGACGAGGACATACAAGTTCGGGTCTTCCACCGCACGCGACCAGTAGAACCACAGGTTGCCCGGTTCGTTTCGGGTCGCGTCGGTGAACGGCTGCACCAGGTCGAGCCAGCCGTCCGTGTGGTCCGGTTTCACGGTGAAGTTGACGACGATGAAGATCACGGCTGCCTCACTTCTCGAGTTCCCGCATTCCGTGACGAATCCTACGCGCGCGGCTGCGTGGGATCCTCGACCGAGCGGCGGAGCCGGGTGAGGATGCGCGTGAAGCTGCCGGGGTCGTCCAGGGCACGCGCGAGGACCAGCGCGCCCTGGATTCCCGCGACGACCTCCTCGGCGAGTGGACGTGACTGCGTGCCGTGGCCGGCGTCGGCGAGAGCGCCGGCGAGCGAATCGACCCAGTCGGTGAAGTAGGCGCGGACCCGGTGGGCGAAGCGATCACGTTCGAGGCCGAGCGCGAACGCGCCGAACAGGCAGATTCGGCGGCCCGACCGGAAGTACGTCTCGACCTCGTCGAACATCCGCTCGAGACGGATAGCGGCGGGCTCGGGCTCACGCAGCCGCCGGTACACGGCGGTCTGGAACCAGGCGTCGACCTCGTCGAGGACTGCCTCGGCCATCTCGTCCTTGCCGCGGGGGAAGAAGTTGTACAGGCTTCCTTTCCCGAGCCCGGTGTGCTCGGTGATGACGGCCAGGCTCGCGCCGTCGAACCCGTGGGATCGGAACACCTCGGCCAGCACGGGGACGACGTCGCCGCGCTCGGCTACTGCTCGGGGCATGACTACTCCTCGTGTGCCGGTCAGAGGCCGAGATCGCTCAGCCCGGGATGATCGGACGGCCGCACGCCGGACATGTCCCAGAAGAATGTGCGGTCGGATTCGTCGATCGGCACGTCGTTGATGCTGGCGTGACGCCACCGCATCAGACCGTTGTCGTCGAACTGCCAGTTCTCGTTGCCGTACGCGCGGAACCACTGCCCGTCGGTGTCGTGGAACTCGTACGCGAACCGGACCGCGATCCGATTCCCGTCGTGCGCCCACAGCTCCTTGATCAGACGGTATTCCAGCTCGCGGTCCCACTTCCCGGCGAGGAAGTCGACGATCTCGCGGCGCCCCTGCAGAAAGGTGGACCTATTGCGCCACCAACTGTCCTCGGTGTAAGCCTGCGCGACCTTCTCGGGATTGCGGGAATTCCAGCCGTCCTCGGCGGCGCGAACCTTCGAGATCGCGGTGTCGCGCGTGAACGGTGGGACGGGTGGTCGAACGGACATGGTGAGCGCTCCTCCGGGAGGGTCTTGTACCTTTCAGTACAGACTGTACCGATAGGTACAAGCGCTGTCCAGGGTCGCGCCGCACACGCCTCGCGGCCGATGCCCCCGCCGTGACGGAGAGGGCATCGGTCGAGTGTGAAACCTAGTGCGTTTCGGCGAGTTCCGCGCCGATGCCGGTTTCGGCGCGCACCAGCATCTCGGCGAACTTCTCGTCCCGATCGGCCGAACCTCCGTGACGGCGTTCGGCGGCGAACGAGCCGATCACGGCAGCGGCCAACCCGAGCGGCATCGTGATGATCACCGGCAACTGAATGGTCAGCGGCGCCGGGCCACTTCCCAGCCAGAGCGCCTCCGTGAACATCAGGCTGACCACGGTGGATGCCAGTCCGACCGAGATGCCCCACACCGCGCCTGTGCTGTTGAACCGCCGCCAGTTGAGACTGAGCAGCAGGCTGGGCAGGTGCGCACTGCCGGCGACCATGAAGGCCATACCCATGAAGTAGGTGATATTTGTAGTGTCGCCGATCGCCATCGTCAGTCCGATCGCGGCGACGCTGAACGCGACCGCCGCGTACCGGGCGACCTTCGCCTCGCGGGCATCCGCCGTCTCCGTGCCGGCGTCGGCGGACTTCGGGCGGATGAGGGTGGGCCACACGTCGTGGGCGAACGTTCCCGCAGCCGAGATCACGACGCCCGCGACGACGGCGACGATGCTCGCGAACGCGACGGCAGCCACCATGGCCAGCGCGATCGAACCACCGATGGTGCCGACGCCTCCGCCGAGTTCCGTGACCAGCGTGGGTGCCGCGAGATTGCCGCCGGCGCCGACGCGATCCGCCCCGTCGGGACCGAGAAGTGCTGCGGTGCCGAAGCCCATCACGATGACGATCAGATAGAAGATGCTGCACAGCGCGACGGTCCAGCCCAGCGACTTTCGTGCCGTCGCGGCCTCGGGGACGGTGAAGAAGCGAATCAGGATGTGGGCCATGCCGGCCGTGCCGAGCGCGAACGCCAGGGAGTACGAGATCAGGTTGATCGCACCGGTCTGCCCGAAGATCAGGCCCGGCGAGAGGATCGCATCTCCGGCCGCGGCGTTCGAGGTTGCCGCCCCGAGCATGCCGGGGATGCTGAAGCCGAACTTCGCGAGGATCCCGAGGCACACCACGATCGCCAGGATCGACAGGATGGACGACTTGATCACCTGAACCCACGTGGTCGCCAGCATTCCGCCGACGAAGACGTAGATGCCCATGAGTGATCCGGCCACCACGACGGACAGGCCGAACGGGATCCCCGAGACGGACTCGAGCAGGACACCCGCCGCCACGAGCTGCGCGAGCAACACGAACGTGCCGGTGACGATGGTGCTGAGCGCAACCACCACCCGGACGCGACGTGCACCGGTCCGGAACACCAGAACATCGGCGAGCGTGAACTTTCCGACGTTCCGCATCTTCTCGGCGAGAAGGAAGAGGACGGGGAGGAAGGAGACCACCGACGTGCACAGAATGACGGCGCCGTCGACGCCCTTGTAGAAGATCAAGCCCGTGGTGCCCAGAAAGCTACCGGCGGAAATGAATTCGCCGGCGATCGCGAAACCGTTCTGCCAGCCGGTGATCGAGCGTCCCGCAGCGAAGAATCCGGTGGCGCTACGGCTTCGGCGCGATGCGGCGAACGTCACCCACAGGGTGAGCGAGATGACGGCGGCACAGATGCCGATGGCGAGGAAATCGGCGTCGCCGGTCACGAGGCACGCTCCTGATCACGTTGCGCGATGGCCCGGACGGCGGCATCGGCGGCGGGTTGGATGAAGGTGCGGGAGAGTCGGAAGTACGCGTACACGAGCACCCAGGTGCCGGCGAACTGGGAGAACACCACCCACAGCGACAGTGGAATGCCGAATGCCGTGTTGTTGCCGAGGGGTTCGGGGAAGAAGGCGAATCCGACGAGAAACCCGGAGAACAGCACGATCGCGATCAGGCCGAGTCCGGTGGTGACGGCCCGCCGTCGTCGCCGCAGTTCGACGAACTCCGGCAACGCGAGAATCGGTGACCAGACGGCTGCGCTCGCCGCGGTGGTGGGGGACTCGGTTGTCACGCGTTCACCGCCGCACGTCGCGCCGAGTCGAGGGCGAACTGGTTCTCGTCCCAGCCCTCCGTGAGCGGACCGAAGTAGTGGAAGCGCACCTGCTTGACGCGGTACAGCCAGCGGCCGTCGACTTTGACGGCCTCGTCCGTGTAGCGGCCGGCGGCGATCGAGGCGTTGCCGTCGGATACGCAGGGCTGCCAGAGGAACGAGCGGACGGTGGCGCGATCGCCGTCGAGGTCGATCTCCAGGTTGGTGATGAAGTGCCAGAACGCGGTGAGCCCGGCGGGTGCGAGGCCGGCGAAGAACGCCCGCATCTCGCTCTTGCCCTTCGGGTGGGACAGCCCGTCGAATTCGCCGTCGTCGGTGAACAGATCCATCAGGGCGTCCCAGTTGCCGTCGTCGAGATGGCGGCAGTACTGCGCGTCGAGGTACCGGATGGCCTCCAGGTCTTCGAGGTGGCGGATTCGTTCTTCGAGGGTGCTCAAGGTGGCATACCTCCACGGTGTGAGGAGCGGAATGCGCGAATCGGCAATTAACAACCGTTCACGTGATCTGGACCATAACGGACCCGCTATCGTCGGTCAACACCGTGCGCCGTTCACCCCCTTCGACGTGCGTGAAGGCTGGTGAGCTGCACTTTCTGCAGGGTGTATTGCCCGCGCCTCGCACGGCACCTACCCTCCGAGGGATGAACACTCGGTCAAACGGTGCAGTGATTCCCTCCGTCCGGCAGCGGATCCTGGACGCGGCGCTGGAGGAGTTCTATACCGCCGGCTTTCACGCGGCGACCATGCGCACCATCGCCAAACGTGCTGGCTGCAGCGCCGCCAACGTGTACAACCATTTCGAGGACAAGGACGAGCTCCTGGTCGAGATTCTGCGGTCGGCCAGTGACGAGCAGTTCACCGCCACCCGGACCGCCCTGCGGAGGGCAGGGTCCGCACCGGCGGAGCAGTGGACGGCCGCGGTGGTCGCGCATTCGCTGTACACCGCCCGCAACCAGCAAGCCTGCCTGGTGGCGAACACCGAACTGCGGTACCTCGACGAGGTGGACCGCAAGCGGGTCGTGGGCTCGCGCGACGCGCAGGAGCACCTGTTCGTCACCATAGCGGAGGCGGGTGTGGCCGGCGGCGACTTCGACGTCCCCCATGTTCACCAGGCGGTGACTGCCGTGCTCACCATGTGCGCGGGAATCGCGCTCTGGTACCGCCCGGACGGACCGTTGTCCGCGCAGGCGGTCGCGGACTCGTACGGCGTCTATGCGCTCAACCTGGTCGGATACCGTCCCGCCTGAATCAGGGAGATTCGGCATTGACGGTGCGTTCCCGTCCGTGCTCTACTGGGTGAACAAGCGTTAATGTGATCCGGGTGTGGAACCGCGAGTTCCCCCGAGTCACGCGCCCCGTAGTTCGAGTGGATGAGGAGTGTCCATGACTCACCGGCCGTCACAGCCGCGTACCGACTCGCCGCGGTATCTGACCGAGGATCGGGTGGCGATCCGCGACCTGGCTCGCGAGTTCGCGATGAAGCAGGTGCTCCCGGTCGCCAACGAACTCGACCCGGTGCAGGGCGCCATCCCGGACACGGTGAAGAAGGCGATGGCCGAGGTCGGGTTCTTCGGGATCATGATCCCCGAGGAGCACGGCGGTCTCGGTCTCGGCGTGTTCGAGTACTGCCTGGTCGCCGAGGAGCTGTCGCGGGCGTGGATGAGCGTGTCCGGGCTGCTGGCCCGCGGCAACGGGATGGGCGGCGGGTTCACCCCGGAGCAGGAGGCGGCGTTGCTGCCGAAGGTCGCCCGCGGTGAGTACCTCGGCGCGTATGCCCTGTCGGAGGCCGAGGCCGGCTCCGATGTGGCGAACATTTCCTGCCGTGCGACCCGCGACGGTGACGAGTGGGTGATCAGCGGCACCAAGATGTGGTGTACGTACGCCGACGAGGCCGACTACCTGGTGTTGTTCGCGCGCACCGACCCGAACAAGGATCCGGCGAAGCCGCACCGGGGGATCAGCGCGTTCCTGATCGACAAGCAGCGCGGCGGGTTCCCCGAGGGGATCAGTGGGACGAAGATCCGCAAGATCGGGTATTTCGGGTGGAGCACGTGGGAGCTGTCGTTCGACAATTTCCGGGTGCCGGCCACGGCCATGCTCGGTGCGGAGGGCAAGGGTTTCTACCTGGCGGTGTCCGGTCTGGAGGTGGGGCGGGCGCATACCGCGGCCCGGGCGATCGGTCTGGCGCGGGGGGCGTTGGAGGATTCGATCGCGTATCTGCACACCCGCCGGCAGTTCGGGCACGAGTTGGCCGATTTTCAGCATCTGCGGTTCAAGGTCGCGGCGATGGCCGCCGACATCGAGGCGGCCCGGCAGTTGATGTATTCGGTGGCCACCGATATCGACACCGGCCGGCGGTGTTCGCTGGAGGCGTCGATGTGCAAGCTGGTGGCGACGGAGATGGCCGAGCGGGTGACCAGTGAGGCGGTGCAGATTCACGGCGGCGCCGGGTACACCACCGACTTCCAGGTGGAGCGGCATTGGCGTGATGCGCGGTTGACGAAGATCTTCGAGGGCACCAGCGAGATCCAGATGCGGATCATCTCCGACGAACTCCTGGGAAGGGCGGGCGAATGAGCACACTCACGAAGCACCGGTGCTTTGCGGTCGGCGATCGCAGCGTGAGCGACGCCCGGCGCGTCTCCGAACTCGGACTGTCACTGCCGGAGGCGTCGTTGACGGGAATCGCCGTGGCGGGAGTGCTCGCTCCGGCCACGTCCGGTGCCACCCGGACGGGGCTGCAATGGAATTCGCAGTCCGCGGTGGCGGACGACGTCGTCGTCCACGCCGAGTCCGTCGTCACGCGCATCGAACAGTCCGAGACCGGAGCCGTGTTCGATCGCCACGTGCGGCTCGTCGACGAGGCCGGGTCGATTCGCGAGGAGGGAATCGAGACGTGGCGTTCGCCCGAACCGTCCGACGTTCGATTCGATCCCGCTGTCGACTTCTGCACACCGGCCTGGGGAGAGCGTCTCCGCGAATCCCTCTCCACCGATACAGCCTTCGCGTCCTCACTGTCGACGTGGGACGGCACCGTGGGCCTGCGTTGCACCGACTCCTCGGGCCGGGCCCGCGAACTGCAGCTGCGGATCTACCGCGGAACGATCATCGACGTCGCCCGCCGCGTCCCGGGTGGGGCCACGTTCACGCTCATCGCTCCGGCCGTCACCTGGGTCGACCTGGTGTTCGCCGAACGGAACGAGTTCATGCGCCGCGCCATCAGTGGTGAATTCTCCTCCAGCGGTGACGGGTACGAGTACCTGCGCCTCACAAAACCACTCGACATCATCATCGCCCACGCCCGCAGCGCCGCACGTGAGTGGCAAAGCGTGTCGGGGCACACTTTGCCACTCACGTGCGGAAGGGAGGCCCGGCCATGATCGAGGCCCGATACCTGGAGATCGACGGAGCGCTCGGCTTCGTCGAGATCATCACCCCCGACAATCACCCGGATACCGACGTGCCCACCGTTCTGTGCCTGCACACCGCAGGCCAGAGCGGAGTCCAGTGGCGGCACGTCGCGTCCGAACTGGCAGGCCGGGGCTACCGGGTGATCGTCCCCGACCTTCCGGGGCACGGACGTTCCGAGCCCGCGGTCGACGGTCCCGTCACCAGTATCGTCACGTTCGGAGACTGGCTCGGGAAGGTCCTCGATGCGCTCGCCGTCGAACGACCCTTCGTCGTCGGGTGTTCCATTGGTGGCAAACTGACACTCGAGCTCGCCACGCGGTCGTCGAGGCCGCTGGCCGGAGCGATCGCGATGGCAGCGGAGGCCGGTCCCGGCCGCGTCAACGTGGGTGGGCTGCGCCGCGAACTCGAGGATGTCGCCGGGCCAAGCCGTGCCGACCGCACCTACCTGGGCACGCTCGCCTCCGTCGGACATGCCGTGCCCGAGGCGAAGGCGCACCTGATCGCCACGATGCACAAACGCGAGGACCCGGAGATCTCGTCGTCCGACCTGATCGGCTGGGGGACGCACGACGTGCGCGACCGAATCGCCGAGATCACCTGCCCTCTCAGGCTCGTCGCCGGAGCGCAGGACCCGTGGATCGACGCCGGACGCGTCGAGCAGACCGTCTCGGCGCTCGACGCGGCCCGTCCCGGACTTGCGTCGTTCACCCTGCTCGAGGGTATCGGCCACTACCCGATGGAGGAGATCGACGACTTCGCCTCGGTGGCGGACGAGTGGTTGACCGAACTGCGTGCGGCGGTGGTGCTCTCGTGACGGCGCACGACACGGCGACACGTCGTGACACACTCGCCTCGCTGCTCGACGAGCTCGTGACCGCAGACCCGGGTGCCGCCGCCGCCCTCGACGTCGTCGACGGCGAGCCGATCGTCACCAGCCGCACCGAACTCCGTGCCCGCGCCGACGCCCTGAAGTCTGAACTCCTGCGCGTCGGCGTCCGGCGCGGCCAGTGTGTGGCCGTCCTGCTGCCGAACTGGTCGGACGCGATCGTCTGGCAACTCGCCGCGTCCGCCGTGGGCGCACACGTCATCGGCGTCAACACCCGCTACAACACGCACGAGATCGCACACATCCTCACCTCGGCGCGTCCCGCGGTGGTGGCCGTGGCCGACCACTTCCACGGTCTCGACCTGTTCGGACGACTCGAAGAGGCACAGCACTCCCTCGACCTCCCGGCACCGGCAGTCGCCGTCGTACACGGTCCCGGAACGACGGGCGACGCCCCCGACCCGGCGCGATTCGACCTCGGCGGTGGCGCCTGGACAGCGGGCAGCGCGGACACCGGCACCGTCCAGGTGCCGGATACACCCGACACGGCGACCATCACCGCGGCGGGCGAGCGGGCTGCCCCGGACGACGTGCTCGCAGTCGCGTTCACGACGTCCGGATCCACCGGTGTTCCCAAACTCGCAGCCCATCGCGAATCGGCGGTGGTCCGGCACGCGCGAGCCGACGCCGTCGTCCTCGCCGTCGAACCGGGAGACGTCACCCTGTGCGTGCTGCCGGTGTCCGGGGTGTTCGGATACTCCACTGCTCTGGCCACTCTCGCGGGCGGTGGAACGCTGCTGATGGAACCCGTCTTCGACGCCGCGGTCACGCTGGCCCGGATGGAGTCGCTGAAGGTCACGCACGTGGTCGGCGGCGACGATCTCTTCACCCGGCTCCACGACACGTGGCAGGGGGGTGACCGTGTCGACCTGTCGTCGTTGAAGCGCCTCGGGATCGCCGACTTCCTCGGCCGGTCGCACGAGGTGGCGGCGTGGGTGCGTGACGAATTCGGCGCCGTCACCACGGGCGTCTTCGGGTCGTCCGAGGTGTTCGCCCTGATGCTGCTGTGGAATGCCGCGGACCCGGAATCCCTGCGCTGGAACGGCGGTGGGCGTCCGGTCGAACCCGGCATCGAGGTTCGCATCGTCGACCCGCTCGACGACTCCGTCCTTCCGGAGGGTGAGCAGGGTGAGCTCCAGGTGCGCGGACCGAACGTCGTCGACGCCTATCTCGGCAATCCGGATGCGGCCGCACGGGCGTTCACGAGGGACGGGTGGTTCCGCAGCGGCGACCTGGCGGTCGCGACCGGCGACGGAGGCTATACGTATGTATGCCGAATGGGGGACGTGCTTCGGCTACGCGGGTTCCTGGTGGACCCCGCGGAGATCGAGCACCGGTTGGCCGATCACGACGCCGTCCACCTGACGAAGGTCGTGGGCGTCACCGGCACCGGCGGATACACGGAGGCCGTGGCGTTCGTCGTCCCTACCGACGGTGCGTCGGCCGGCGCCGCCGAGCTCAAGGCCTGGTGCGCAGAGTCTCTGGCGGCGTTCAAGGTTCCGGCCGCGGTGCACGTGATCGAGGAAATGCCGACCACCGTGGGCGGCAACGGAGCCAAGATCCGAGCGGTCGAACTGCGTGAATGGGCGCAGCGCTGGACCGATCACGAAAGGGATTTCCGCAGTGCCTGAAAATACGAATGCCCAGGCGGACGACGTCGTCGTCTGCGAGCCCCTGCGCACCCCCGTCGGCCGATACGGCGGGCAGTTCAAGGACGTGCCCGCCGCCGACCTCGGCGCTCGGGTGGTATCCGAACTGCTCGCGCGGACGACGGTGGATCCGGGCCGCGTCGACGACGTGATCTTCGGTCAGTGCTACCCGAACGGTGAGGCGCCTGCCATCGGCCGCGTCGTGGCCCTGGACGCGGGAATGCCGGTGACGGTTCCCGGTCAGCAACTCGACCGTCGTTGCGGATCCGGTCTGCAGGCCGTGCTCGACGCGGCGATGCGGGTGCAGACGGGGATCGCCGAACTGGTGATCGCCGGCGGCGTGGAATCGATGAGCCGCGCCGAGTACTACACCGAATCGATGCGCTGGGGAGCCAACGGTGCACCGGCAGCACTCCACGACAGGCTCGCCCGCGGTCGTGTCACCGCAGGCGGACGCAATTATCCGGTGCCGGGCGGCATGCTCGAGACGGCGGAGAACCTGCGCCGCACGTACGGCATCAGCCGTCGAGAGCAGGACGAGCTCGCGGTGAGTTCCCACCAGCGGGCGGTCGCCGCGATCGACTCGGGCAAGTTCGCCGAGGAGATCGTGCCGGTGGAAGTTCCTGTTCGGAAGGGTGATCCGCAGGTCGTCGATCGGGACGAGCACCCCCGTGCCGACACGACGATCGAGTCGCTCGCTCGGTTGCGGCCCATCATGGGCGGCACCGACCCCGACGCGACCGTCACCGCCGGCAACGCCAGCGGACAGAACGACGGTGCGGCAGCATGCCTCGTCACCACCCGGGCGCAGGCGGAGCGTCTGGGGCTCCGGCCCCTCGCACGCCTGGTCACCTGGGCGGTCGCGGGGGTGGAGCCGTCCGAGATGGGTATCGGACCGGTGCCGTCCACCGAACGGGCCCTGAAACGCGCCGGGCTGACGCTCGCCGATATCGACCTCATCGAACTGAACGAGGCCTTTGCGGCACAGGCGCTGGCTGTCACGCGCGAATGGAACTTCGGTGCACAGGATTTCGACCGCACCAATGTCAACGGCTCGGGAATCTCGCTCGGGCACCCCGTCGGCGCCACGGGAGTCCGGATCCTCACCACACTGCTGCGCGAGATGGACCGTCGCGGAGTCCGTTACGGCCTCGAGACGATGTGCATCGGCGGTGGCCAGGGACTGACCGCGATCTTCGAAAGGGCCTGACAGCTCAGCTGTCGAGAGCCCGAATCCAGTCGGTGAGCGCCCGCACAACCTGTGCGGGCGCTTCCGGCATGAGCGCATGGCTCGCATTCGGGACGACGGTCACGGTGACCAACTCGCCGAACCGATCCCGCAATTCGTTCTCCGTCTCACGCGGACGGAACGGGTCGAGAGCGGACTGCAGGTCCAGGATCGGCTGGTGCGCGACATCCCACCACTCCTCCTTGGGTGTGGCGGACGAGGCGGCGAGCTGCCGCTTCGACACCTCCGGATACCAACCGGTGAGCCACTCCCTCGGATCGTTGCCGGGGGCGAAGAATCCGATCTGCAGGTAGCCGATCCGCTCTTCCTCGGGCAGTGACGAATCGGAGCATTTGACTGCCAGCGCCGTCAGTGCGGCCGGGTAGTTGCGGGCACCCGCCGCAGCAACGACGACGCCGCGCACCAGGCCGGGCCGCTCGGCGGCGAGCATTCGTGCCACGTAGTGCCCGAAGGCATGACCGACCACGACGGCCGCACCGTTGTCCTGCGCCTCGATCACCGCTCCGATATCTGCGGCCAGGTCGTGCAACGTGATGTTCTCCAGTGGTCCCGTGCTCCGGCCGATGCCGCGCGGCTGTGGTCGGGAGACCCGGAACCCGTTCTGCGCGAGTCCACTCGCGACGTCGTCGTAGTCGTACGACTCGCGTCCGAGCGAAGGGAGCAGGATGACCGACGGACCGCTGCCCTCGACGACGACCTCGATCACGGCCGTCGCGGTGTGCACGAATTCCGTTGTCCGCGCCGGTGATGTGCTCGGCATGATGATTCCTCCACAAACGTCGATCCCCCGGGCGACACGATCTTTCGCGTCGCCCGGGGGATGGTGGGTGTCTCAGTCCGCGGCGGGATCGAGCGCGAAGTCGTAGCTGACAACCTTACGCCCGGCGTCGTCGAGTTGCGGATCGAGGAGGAGTTCGGGTTTCGTTGCGGTGGCGACGTCGTCGTCGATCCAGTCTCCGCCGGCGAAGTACAGTTGGGTGATGATCGGCTGCTTGCCCGGGGACGTCACCCGCAGGTGCAGGTGCGCCGGCCGCCACGGGTGCCAGCCGGCCCCCTCGATGAACTGACCGGTCGGGCCGTCGGTCGGGATCTGGTACGGGGCAGGCTCGATGGTGGTGATCTCGTACCGCCCCTCCGGGTCGGTGACGATGGTGCCGCGCAGGTTCCATTCCGGTAGGTGCGGCGCGAACTGCGAATAGTAGCCCTCGTCGTCGGCGTGCCACAACTCGATGGTGGCGCCGCCGAGGCCGGCCCCGTCGAGGTCGGTCACCCGGCCGCGGAGGACAAGCGCGGGGTGGGCCCGGTCCTCGTCGCGCATCGGCAGGGTGCACCGCGCGGGCAGTTCCGGTGCCCCGGGCACGTAGTACGGTCCCTCGATGCTGCCCTTGGTGCCCCGGAACCTGGTGGAGTTCACCTCCTCGATGTCGTGCTCGACGAACACGTCGAGCAGCAGCGGCCACTCGCCGCCCTCCCCGACATCGATGAGCCACTGCTTGAGGACCCGGTACTCCGGGTAGGTGACTGCGTGCTTGTGGATCAGGGCGCTCAGCCCGGCGAGCGCCTCGGTGGCGATCGCGGACAGGCGTTCGGGGGAGGTGTCGGCGGTGAATCGGGCGCCCTTGAACTTGTCGGTGGCGGCGTTGCCGGAGCCGACCGCGGTGGGGCTGTCGATGGTGGTCATGGTTTCTCCTGGTCTGCGGGGCTAGCTGCGGCCGAAGTAGGACACGTCGTCGTTGCCGATCAGGTCCGGCACCGTCCACCCGTCGAGGTCGTACTCGGCCAGGCACTGCTCGGCCAGACCCTTCATGGAGCTGACGGTTCCCCGGTTCTCGGCGAACATCAGCAGTTCCGCCTTCACGCCCTCGTGGTTGCCGGCGTAGTTCCGCTCGTACAACTCGTGGCGGCCACCGAATTCGCTGCCGATCGAATCCCACAGCGCCTTCATGATCTTGACGCGTTCGACCGCGGTCATGCCCTCCGAGCCGCGGACGTACTTGTCCAGGTACGGGCGGACGTCGGGGCTCTTGAAGTCGGCGGCCGAGGACGGCAGGTAGATCAGCCCGGACGCGACGTCCTGTTCGATGATCTCCTTGATCCGCGGGTAGCCCTGCTGCATGAACATCCGGTACGTCAGCCCGTACTCGAGCTTCGGGATGACGGTGTCGCCCACCCACGGTTCCGGGTCGCGGACCATCGATTCGGTCAACGACCAGAACAGGTTCCGCCAGCCGATAACCTCACCGACGCGGGTCTGCACCCCACGGAACCCGCCCGCCCCGGTGGCGTCGAGGGCCTTCATCAGCAGCCCGGCGATGAAGTCCAGTTTCACCGCCAGGCGGGTGCAACCCTGCAGGGTGAAGCGGGGCAGGAACCCGGACTGCGGGAAGAACGCGTTGATCTTGTCCACGTCGCCGTACATGAAGACGTTCTCCCACGGCACCAGCACCTTGTCGAAGATGAAGATGGTGTCGTTCTCGTCCATCCGCGACGAGAGCGGGTAGTCGAACGGGGAGCCCATCACCGCGGCCTGCTGGGTGTAGGAGGTGCGGCAGATCAGCTTCACGCCCGGCGCGTCCATCGGGACGGTGCAGATCAGGGCGAATTGCTTCTTCTTGATCGGCAGGC